>CANFLR010000024.1 GCA_947447945.1 Burkholderiaceae bacterium | reverse complement strand
TCTGGATGACGGGCAAAGAGAAATGCTGCCTGGCGATACGATTGTTCAATTAGCCAACTGGCATGGTTGGACCAATCCGCACGATGAGAGCTCCATGGCCTTTATTATGATGGGTGGAGTGCCAAGAACTCATCAGAAAAAGGACCCCTTCTAATGGTGAGACGAATTATCACGATTGATGATGCGCAACAAAAATCTTTTGCGCTCGCCGATGAAAATCTCTCATCGCCACTATTGGATTTAGCTAGACCTGGTTTTTTTCGTCAAAAAATATGGATGACGGATTCAAGTCCAGCCAAAATCAATGACATGTCTTGGGTAGATTCGGCTCCAGAGCTTTTAGAGCCTCTAGAAGGCGGATCACTTTTTCACATCTATCAATTCCCTCCTGACAGTACTTGGGCCGGAAATATTGACTCCAGGAAAGTGGCGGATTACTTCAAATCGGTTAATGCAGGTCATCTCATAGATGGCAGTAAGGGATCGCATCCCTATATGCAAAAAACGCCTACGCTTGATCTTTGCGTGATCTTAAAAGGCAAGATCACCCTCATCCTTGATACCGGGCAAGTAGAGTTACAAGAGGGAGACTCAGTAGTGCAAAGGGCTACTCGTCATGCATGGAGCAATCGAAGTATATATCCTTGCACCATTGCGATCTCCTCGCATTATGCAAAAATAAGTTCAAGCTAAAGTTAAGCGATAAATACACTTATTGCTAGCGGTCACATAGAGGTGTTTTTCATCAGCACCAAAGCTACAGCGAATTGGCGTTGCATCTGGAAAAGGAATGGCCTTCAATAATTGCCCTGTGTTGGAATATTGATAGATAGCAGCATGTCTTCCGTCTTTGATATCTCCCGCACAAGCATAGATTTCTCCGGCCTGGTTCTTACACATGCCATGAATGCCAGCATGTGCGCCCAAGTGATCCTTGCCGAAGCTGTGTAGGACCGCAAACTCTCCTAAAGTCCCATCAACCCCAATTGGGTAAGCTCGCAGTTCACGGTTACGCAGGGGATCTTCTGGATTTTCAGCTACAAACAAAATCTTCTCGTCATTGGAAAGCAGAATCGCACCAGGATGCGTGGTATCGACGCTAATGCGTTTGATGGTCCAGTGACCAATTTGATCGCGCTCTAAACGCATGACCGAAGCATGCCCCAAGGGCGGAAAAATTTGCGGCCCAAAAGCTTGGGTACCACTATGTGGATCTGAAAACCAGACCCGTCCCTTGCTATCAATGCAAAGATCATAAGGATGATTGTGGATTTTTCCCTCAAACCGGGTAGCCGTAACATTTGCACTGCCATCAGGCTGTAATTGAATAATCCTGCGACCACCCTCTTGGCAGACAAAGATACTGCTATCTTGCGCCTTCGCCATGCCATTCATGCGACCTGTATAAGATCGGTATGTCGTAATCGAACCCTTTGCAGGATTAAATTTTTGCAACAGTAATTCATCAATTAAGCTAAAAATGAGTCCGTCGTCATCCCATAAAATTCCACCGAGATGGCTATTAAAAGGACCAGCAACACATTCAAAATTCCAAGTCATGTCAGATCCTTACCAAGTTTCAATACCAGGGATATTGATTCGTGTACGATAAATATTATTAAAGGTGGTGATGTAGAGGGACTTCCAGTCATCATCACCCCATGCCATATTGGTACAGTGCTCATGAATTCTGAGACGCCCTATCAATTTTCCTTGAGGATTAATCACATGGACTCCGCCTGGTCCGGTACAGTAAACATTACCTTTACTATCGACCTTCATGCCATCAGCTACGCCATCTTCTAAACCAGACAATTGATGAAAGACTCTGCCTGGACCAACGCTACCATCTTGCTTAACGTCGAAAGCGCGGATTTGAGCTAGACGAGTGTCATTTACATAGAGTAATTTTTCATCAGGAGAAAATGCTAGTCCGTTAGGATAAGTACAATCGCCAATCAATAAGGAAACCTCTTTGCCATCGGGTGATAAACGATATACGCCTTGGAAGTCTAAGTAGCGCTGCACATCGGTTGCAACCATCCCTGGAATCACCAAACCACCAGCCGAATCAGTCCAGTAAGTCGCCCCTTTAGAGTCGACCACAATATCATTCGGGCTATTGAGTTTCTTACCGTCAAAGTGAGAGGCAATTGTTGAGATGCTGCCATCTTTTTCAAATCTCAAGATAGCCCGATTACACCATCCAGCAACCAGCAAGCGACCTTGGTGATCAAATGTCATGCCATTCATATGACCAGAAGGATCTAGGATAGTTTCCTTGCCAACTCCTGGCTTCCATTTCCAAACCTTGCTGCCAATAATGTCAACAAAGAAAAGTTGTTTGCTCCGTTTGTCCCAGACAGGTCCCTCAGCAAATGTAAATCCTTGGGCAATATTGACCAAAGGTGGGTGAGGGTCAATGATGTCTAGGAACTCCGGTGAATATGACTCAATATCCATATGTATCCTTTGGGGTCCAAGCCTTTTTAGCAAAAGCATTAATATCACTGACAACATCGATTACTACGGGGGCTTTTAAAGCAAAAGCTTTTTTGAGAGTCGCTTGCAACTCGTTTGGATCAGTTACTCGCATGCCAACGCAACCCAATGACTCTGCCAGCTCTGCAAAATTAATTGGCTCAAATTTCCATAAAGGATTTGGATCTGCCTTTGCTGCGGCTTCTTTGCTACCATAAGCACTATCCCACAGTGGAATTTCTTGGTTGAGCGCACCATTGTTATTAACGACAACTACTAAATTAATATTAAACCGTGCTGCAGTTTCTAATTCAGCGATATGGTAATAAAAAGCCCCATCGCCCGTGAAGCAAACTACGGTTTGATCAGGCAAGGCGCATTTCACACCCATCGCCCCCGGAAATCCCCAACCCATGGAGCCTGCACAGCGAACATAGGATTGACCTGGATGATTTAACTGAATCATCGCCCCAGTCCACATACCGGAGTGTCCTGTATCGGAGACTACTACACCATCCTCAGGAAGTGCATTTGATATTTCCTGACAAATTCTTTCGGGGCGCATTGGCATTGCATTGGAATTGAGTAATGGCTTGAAATGATCGCGCCACTGTTTTACCAATGCTTGCGTGTGACTAAGCCAGGCGCTGTAATCAGCACTTTTATCTTTTTTTGCTGCTGCACTCAGCTGCTGTAGTACAGCCTTAGCATCGCCATTCAAAGAAATGGTGTTGGGATAATTTCTACCCAATTCTGTTGGATTAATATCCAATTGAATTACTGCTGTGCCAGGCTGCGGTACCGCCCAATCAACTGTAGTTTGTCCACCGGTTTTGCTGCCGACAAAAAAGACCAGATCGGCATCACATACAGCGCGATTGGCGCATTCCCTTGAATAACTACCTGCAACGCCGACTGCCAAAGGATGATTATCTGAAATACTTGCCTTGCCATTCAAGGAAGTGGCTACTGGAATTTGCAATTGCTCAGCAAATTCTCTAAGAGCCTCTTGTGCACCCGATGAGATAACTCCCCCACCTGCTAGCAAAATCGGTTTTTTATATTTTTTAATCAAATTTAAAGTCGCTTGAATCTCATCCTCACCGACCATTGGCCTAAAGGGCGGAGTCCTGATATAGCGCTTCTCTACCAGAGGATCAAGCTCTGCCTTCGCATTAGCAATCTGACCATGTGGCCCTCTAATCTCCAAATGAACCGGCCCAGGAGTGCCGCTCGTCGCATCCCGAAAAGCCTGACGCAATAAATCCGGGATTCTGGAGATATCTTCAACTCGCGCATTAAATTTAGTCACACTATCAAATTGACTCATATCTTCAACTTCTTGATAGCCATTTTTGTAATGTGCATGGGTAGGAGGACCACCAGTGATCGCGATTAAAGGGGCTGAGGCCATATAGGCATCCCTTAGGCCTGCCGCCAAATTGGATCCACCAATTTGCTGGGACATACAAATACCGGGTTTGCGACTCGCTCTAGCGTATCCATCGGCCATATAGGCCGCAGATTTCTCACCATGGGTCATGATTCTTTTGATGCCCATGGCCTCCATTTCGGCAATTGCACCCAACATGATCGCCGGAATATAGAAAACGTGACTTACTTCATAATCACGCAGCATTTCCGCAAAAAGACGTGATCCTGTCATTTGAGCCATGGCAACCCCTTAAATTAGCATTGTTAAATCATACTAAAAGGGCTGATGGTTGAATATGAATTATTGGTTATTCATTAGATTGCCTAGCTATCATGCGCCTGAAAATCTGCGTCATGGGAAGCGATAGCTATCTTTACGGGCCCATCAGAATGGTTGCTCCAGGCGTGATTTACCCCTCTTAAGATGACTACATCCCCGGCGCTGACTTGACGCTCTTCAGTATCTAATATCAGAGTTGCTTGTCCGCTAATCACCACACAAAAGTCCATGGTTTCGGTCTTTTGCATATAGGGGTGTTTAGCGTCTTTGCTATAAGTTGAGGCAAAGGGGGCCTTCATATCAGCAAAGAAGTTTTCAACCTCTTTAGGACCAATCTTACCTTGCCATGATTGGTCTGGTGGAAGCGTCAACATGCGACACAAGGAGCCGCCTTTGGGTGGAATCATGAGGTAAGGCAGGTGAATAGTTTCAAAAAAGAGTTTGGCAGGAAAATCTTTCACGACCCATAATTTGCTCGATGCATACCCTGGCCGAGCTGGATCCAAATAGATTTCAGGAGAAAAACCATCGCTCAATACTTTCGATAATCCAGGTTCGCAATCTCCTACGACGATGCGCCGGGTTGGCTCTACACCGGGAGGCAAAGGCATCTTAGGCTTGCCAACGAGGATTGGGTCATTACCCTGAATTAATCCATCAGGACCATCCACGAATTCTGCTGTGATCATGTCAAAAACGACAATGCCATCTTCATTCGGGCTATTCCAGCGATGCCACCCACCAACGTCGATTACCACATCACCTGGTTGCCAGCGCACCTCACGGTCATCAAGCTCCAAGACGCGTTCACCCTCTACCAAAATCGCATAATCAATCGTTTGGGTTTTGTGCATCGCTCCTATGAAGGTCGTGCTCCCACCGCGATCCCATCTTCTCCCATTAGCCATTACCTTAACAGGGTGCTCTGGAACAATCGCTGGATCGCTTGCTGGATCATAAGAGCTAGGCTTAGATCTAGACTGCACTGCACGCAAGTGACCACCATTTGCCGAGCCTGGAAAATCATACGGTAAATTACCAGCGTCCGAGCTACCACCCAATGGCAGCGGGGTTTGATTCCAGACCCATAAGTCGGTATGTCCACGAACAGGGCCCGTTTCTCGCTGATGCGCTTTGGGCGCGGGACCATCAAATAAGACATAAGACTGGCCCTGCTCATTATTGGCGGCAACCAAGCGCCGAATCGGTTTAAATGTATTAAGTGTCATTGATTTAATCGGCTTTAAAGCCGCTAGTATTTTTACTAATCCAATCCCAACGCTTTAACTCAGACTGAAGATAGTCAGTAGTTTGAGCAGTGGTACCACCCACGCTTACCAAATCTAAGGCTTTAAATTTCTCGTTGATCTCTTCACTTTTTAAAGCCTGGTTCATAGCGAGATTCATTTTCTCAACCATATACTTTGGTGTTTTTGCTGGAGCAAACATTCCTTGCCAAACATCATTCTTTAATTGCGGATATCCCAACTCAGATAAAGTGGGGATATCAGGCATCGATGCCAAGCGCCTCTCACTTGAAATAGCCAAAATACGTACCAAGCCCTGTTTTGCAAATTGACTCACTGCGCCCACCGTACCGCAAAAGATGGGGATTTCACCGCCAACCAGCGCAGCCAAGGCTGGGGCCGCCCCCTTATAAGGGATATGCACGGCATCACTTTTCCAAACCCCATTGAATAATCCGTCGCAGGTAATTTGCGGTGGCGTTCCTGAGCCCGCAGAAGAATAGGACAAAGAACCTTTAGCCGCTAAAGCCTTTAAATCTTGGATATTTTTTGCAGGAAATTTATCATTCACCACAATTGCCATAGGCTGAGAAGCTGCAATGACGACCGGCATAAAATCTTTTACTGGGTCATAACCAGCCGAGCCCCTTTGAAAACTATAGTTCACTACATACGCCGAAGACGTCAGCAAATAGGTATAACCATCAGGCGCTGCATTGGCAACATATTGCGTACCAATATTGCCTGATGCCCCAACCTTATTTTCAATATAAACCGATTGCTTTAGTATTTCCGAGAGCTTCGTAGTGAGAGCTCTACCAATAATATCGGTACCTCCGCCAGGTGCAAATGAAACAATGATACGAATTGGCCTTTGGGGATATTCATTGCCAGTCTGAGCAAAGCTAGCGCTCGCCATAAATGGTCCTGATAAAACGGTCGCCCACCAAAATACAGCAAACGGCTTTAACAAGATTCGAATCTTTTTTTCATTATTCATATTAGCCCTCAATGAGGTCTTTAAGGGTTCTGAAAATCAATTGCTCTGGTGCGCAAAGTGGGATCTTTTTTCAGCACAAATTTTGCAATCTTATGAGTCGGTGTATAGGGGAGCTTGTCGACAAAAACCACAAAGCGGGGAACTTTATGAGCCGCTAAACGCTCAGTACACCAAGCACGAACATCTTCCGCGGCTAGATTGATATCGGGCCTTGGAACTATCACAGCCATAATCTCATCCTCGCCCAATTCAGAGTCAGTCGCAATTGTGGCTACCTCAAGCACATTCGGATGCAGGCCAATAATGCGGTCCAACTCGGCACCTGCAATATTCTCGCCGCGGCGGCGAATAATATCTTTCTTCCTCGCAACAAAATAAAAGCATCCTTCTGGGGTGCGATAGACTAAGTCTCCCGTCAGGAACCAACCATCCCGAAAAGCCGCAGCGGTTTGCTCTGGGTCCTTAAAGTAGCCCTTCATCATCGTTGGAATCTTCACCACTAATTCACCAGCAGTCCCATCAGGCAGATCATTGCCATCGTCATCAACTACCCTTGCCTGTGTCCACGTCATATCTGGATCAGGGTGCTTGCCAGGGTATCCCATTGACGCCAATAGATGGGGGCCATCATAAGGATTACTAAAGGCTCCAGGAATTTCCGTCATGCCAAATCCCTCAATCACACGCTCAACACCAAATTCATTCAAGAAGACATCCATAGTCTCTTTAGTAAATGGAGAGCCGCTGACGCAGCGTAGACGAACACCTGGTACAAATTCATCTCGAGACCTTCTAGCCAGTATGGATGTCACGGCCATAATCAGATTTACTTGGGTAGTGCCAGTCTTTGCTACTACTTGCCAAAATTTAGAGGCGCTAAATTTACCCACAATTACCATGCAACATCCTGCTGCAACTGTTCCCAAGATGGAATAAAACAAAGCATTCACATGGAACATTGGTAGCACGCACATACAACGATCATTAGGCTGCAACTCAACCCTGGCAACTTGTCTTTCGGCACATAACACCAAATTACGCTGACTATGCATTACCCCTTTTGGAAAGCCCGTGGTACCGGATGAGTACACCAGCACACAAATCTCTTCAGAAAACACATCTTCTGGTAATTGCGATTGTGGAGCGCCAGCAATACTTTGCATCAAGTTAGGCAGGCCCTCAATCTCTCCGTCCATTGAGCAGAACCATGGTTGCGAAGCAAATTCTTGTGTAGCCTGCTTTGCAACATCATAGGTTTGGGCTGAGCAAAAAATACCTGAGGCTCCGGAATGATTGAGGATGTACTTCGCCTCTTCCACACCAAACTCTGGATTGACTGGAACCATAATGGCGCCAATTCTGGCCAATGCAAACAGAAGCAACACATGCGCATCATGATTGTGAGCCATGATCGCAATACGATCACCTTTCTGAACACCCTTTGCCAGCAGCATCCGCGCAGTCTGATCTCGAGATTCAGAAAACTCTTTCCAGGTGATCGTTTTTTCATTAAAGATAATAAAAGGTCGATTAGGCTCTTGACCTAAGCGGCTCTGCATCAAAGATGTCAAGGTGTAATGATGTGCGGGGTATAAGCCAATCACTTCTAATGGGCTCATATGCTTTGTTTGATTCATGTACAAATTCCTTAGTTAATAGATGTCTACATCTCTTAAGAGACTTATTCCGCTTTAATACCAAACTCCTGAATGAGTTTTGGCCAACGCGTTGCTTCACTTTTCACAAACGCTGCAAACTGTTCTGAATTCGATCCAACGACAGTTAAACCAATAGTGCTATATCGCTCAATCGTCGATGGCTCTTTTAAAACCCGCTGAATATCATCCGAAAGCATCTTCACAATAGTGGGAGAAGTATTTTTGGGAGCAAATAAACCAAACCATACCTCTACATCTGAATCTTGAAGACCAAGCTCTTTTGAAGTAGGAACATCTGGTAAACCTGGGTAGCGCTGCGTGCCATTGACCATTAATGCGGTTAACTTGCCGCTTCGAATAAACTCCAGAACAACTGGGGTAGAGACAAATGAAGCATCGATTTCGCCAGCAGCTTGTGCAACAACTCCTTGAGAGGATCCCCGATAGGTAATATGTGTCATTTGCATACCGGTAGAACGCATTAACATCTGCATTTTGAGTGCTGAACCAGTGCCATTTCCTGAAGATCCATAATTTAAAGCCATGGGATTGCTTTTAGCTTTATCAATTAATTGCTGAACTGTTTTAATACCTGTCTGCGGATGAACCACCAAGATGGTTTGAGAGTAGGCAACATAGCTAATGGGAACAAAATCATTCACTGGGTCATAAGGGACTTTTTTGTATAAGCCTAAGTTCGTGACATGGTTTGGTCCATTAAAGAGTAGCGTGTATCCATCCGGATTGCTTTTGGCCACCCCCTCTGCCGCCGCCATCCCGCCACCGCCGCTCTTGTTCTCAATGACGAAGCCATTTTTATATTTATCAGAAAGGCGCTGTGTCACGATGCGAATCATGATATCCCCTACCGCACCTGGGGGATATGGCACAACTATTTTGATCGGGCGGCTAGGATAGTCATCTGCGAAAGAGGCCCCCGAAAAACTAGCAAGGGCTCCGAGTATCAATAGGCTGAATACCCTACCGGAACGAAAAAACAAGTTGAAAAATGTTAATTTCTTCATACCAATATCAACCTCTTTATATTGATTTAAAAATTACTTCGATGTCTTTGTATGCAGAATGTGGCCTGTATATTGTGTTCCTTGCACCCTATATAAACTGCCATCAGAGCATGCTACATATAAAGTTTTTAAGTCTTTATCACCAAAGGCGCAATTGCTTGGCATATCCACAGGGAATGAGTGTGACTCTAGGATCACGCCTTTTGGAGAAAAGACATAAATCATTGGCCCAGGACCACTTAGACTTGATCCAGCGCAAGCAAAGATATTCCCAGATTGGTCAACGCACATGCCAGTGATGCCCCGCTGCACTCCAAAACTATCCCTGCCAAATGTATGCAAAACGCGATATAGGCCCAACTTGCCATTGGCTAAAATGGGATATGCACGCAACTCACGTATACCATCGTGCTCTAGATTATTTTCAGAAACATAGAGCGTCTTTTCGTCCAAAGATAAAGCTAAACCTGTTGGACTGATCGTATCAACAGTCATTCTGTCGATATGCCAATGGGCGCGTGGTCTTGACTCTCGCGTTAACTTCAAAATAGATTGATGATGCAAATAAGGGAATATTTGCGGGCCAGATGCCTTCACTGGATGGTGAATATCGCTAAACCAAATGCTGCCTTTTTTGTCTACTGTCATTAAATGTGGATGATTGTGATTTTCCCCATGTATTTGGGTAGCAGTGACCGTTGCAGAACCATCCTCTAACATTCTGATCACACGCCTGGATCCTTCTTGGCAGCCATATAAAGCACCGTCATCACCAAAGCCAATTCCATTGACGCGATTTAAATGTTTACGAACGAGCTCTGTCTTTTTGGTCTGAGGATCAAACGCCAATAATGTTCCATCATTAATGTCAGTGAACAGCATTTTTTGACCATCCCACGCCAATCCACCCAATGGTCTATTAGCATCGCCATACACTTTTTCAAAATTCCATGTCATGATTTTTTCCTATTTACCAAACCGCGATACCGGCAACGCCAAGCCGAACTTTGAATACTGAGTCATAGGTAGTGACGTATAGTCCCTTCCAATCCTCATCTCCAAAGCATAGGTTTGTAGAGTGTCCTGGAATCTTGATTCGCCCTAGCAGCTCGCCACTAGGAGAAACCACGTGTATGCCAGCAGGCCCAGTGCAATAGACATTGCCCTCTACATCAACCTTCATTCCGTCAGCCACACCAGGCTCCCGACCGATCAAACGATAAAACAAGCGGCCATTCTGAATACTGCCATCAGGGTTGACATCGAAAACATTAATTAAATCATCCCGTGAATCATTGATATACAGCAAAGACTCATCCGCATTGAATGCCAAGCCATTAGGATAGGTGAAATCTTTGGTTACCAGCGTAGTCTTACCATCCGGAGCGATACGATATACCCCGTTGTAATCAATATAGCGCTGAATATCATCACCATGCATTTCAACGTTATATAAGCCGCCCGTAGGATCGGTGAAATAAATAGACCCATCTGATTTAACGACAATATCATTGGGGGCATTTAATGTTTTGCCTTCAAACTCTGAGCAGAGTGTTGTGACTGAGCCATCATGCTCCAAACGCCATACTCGCCTCCAAGACCAGCCAGCTACCACTAAGCGACCTTCTTGGTCAAACGTCATGCCATCTGCTCTATAGCTTGGACTCATGACAAGCGTTTTACCAACACCCTCTTGCCACTTCCAAATACTATCGCCAACAATATTGACCCAGAAAAGCTCTTGTGTACGCTTATTCCAAACAGGCCCCTCACCAAATCGAACGCCATCAGCAATCAGTCTTAAAGAAGACTCCTTGGGAACTATCCTGTCAAATCCAGGTACGGCCATATCTACTTCCATTTTGTCTCCTCCATCTTTTATCGCATCTTGACGGCGATTTTTTGCTGATTGTCTGATGTTGCGATAGAGCTTAGTCTGCACTTGCTCCCAAAATCACAGTAGCTTGGCTGGATAAAACACCTCCATTACCATGCGCTAGCGCGATATCACACTGAGCCGCTTGTCTAGCACCACATTCGCCGCGTACTTGTCGTGCAGCCTCAATCAAGAGGAATAAGCCGTACATACCGGGATGGCAATAAGATAAACCGCCACCATTGGTGTTAACCGCAAAAGTGCCGCCTGGAGCAATGGCGCCATTTTCAATAAAGCGGCCACCCTCACCCTTAGGACAGAAACCAAGATCTTCCAGAAATAAGATGGTATTGATGGTGAATGCGTCATATAACATTGCCACATCAATATCGCTAGGCTTTAATCCAGCCATTTGATAGGCCTGAGGACCAGAGCGGCTTGCAGCGCTTACCGTTAAATCTGGCATGCTTGAAATATTCGCATGCGATAAAGATTCGCCAACACCCAATACATATACAGGCTTCTTCTTCAACTCTTTGGCGCGCTTGGCGCTCGTTAAAATAATCGCGCCACCACCATCAGTCACTAAACAGCAATCACGAATCGTGAGTGGATAAGAAAGCATCCTAGAGCTCAGAACCTCTTCAACTGTTAAAGGCTTCTTCTCCCAGGCAACTGGATTGAGTAAAGCCCATTGGCGAGCAGCGACTGCGACTTGAGCCAATTGCTCGCGCGTTGTGCCGTATTGATGCATGTGTCGAGCAGCTGCCATTGCATAGGCAGTTGGGGGTAAAAATGGGTCATATGGCGTTTCATATGGGTTGGCTTCACGTGGACTAGCTAAGGCGCGACTCACTGATTTTTGAGTACTGCCATAAGTAATCAAAGCAACCTCGCATAAGCCATGCTCAATAGCAAGCATAGCGTGTCCAACATGAGACATAAAAGACGACCCACCAATCTGTGTGTTGTCCTGATACTTTGGATTAATTCCCAAATACTCCTTCAGAGCCAAGCTCGACATTCTCATCTGCGTGGTTGCAGTAAATATTCCATCGATATCAGATAGTTTTAAGCCGGAATCTTCCAGCGCCCGCATGGTTGCTTGAGCCATCAAATCCACTACCTGGGTACCTGGAGCACATAAGCCTAAATCTGACTCAGCTACTCCGACTATTGCGACACTTCCTCGTTTAAGACCGTGCATATCAATTCCTAGACCTGATTAAAAACTGCTAAAGGGGTACCATCTTTTTCTTTGGATGCAACAAACTTCACGCGCATTCCGATCTTGACGGCTTCTGGGGCAATGCCTTCAACTCGACTCATCATCCGAAAACCTTCGTCGAGGTTAATTAAGGCAACGTTATAGGGTTCAACATCTTTCTTATAGATCACGGTAGTGGAATACACCTCACCCAACCCTTTTGAAATCTTCCAAGTCAGCGCTTCACCCGTGCCAGGAGCAAAAACCCGAGGGTAGAAAACAGCTTGTCCGCTTGCGCTCTCTTGATACGCTAACTTACCCTCTGACAGGTAATCCTGATACACCCCAAGTGGGGATTTTGAAACCAAACTGATATCAACCACGGTTCATCTCCTAAAATCGTTCTTCATCAATTGTTAATCTTGTGTAACGCCAGTATCTTTGACAATCTTCCCCCACTTAACCACTTCGCCTTGTATATATTGGCTAAATTCCTCACTCGTATTGGGGCTCCAATCAAAACCAATTTTGGAGATTTGATCAAGTACGGCGGGTTTTTTAATAATCTTCGACATTGCCTGATTGAGCTTCACAACAATATCATTGGGCGTTTTAGCAGGTGCAAAAAAAGCAATCCAAGTATCGTCAACAACCCCTGGGTAGCCAGACTCAATAATCGTAGGGACATTCGGAACAAAGCGGGAGCGAACTGCACTGGATATTGCAATCGGCCGAATTTTTCCGCTACTAATCCAATCAATGAGGCCAGGTGTAGCAAATGCAGCAGAACCAACGGGTACTTGGCCTCCAATCACAGCATTCAGAGCAGGCCCTGCTCCGGCAAAAGGAATATGAGTGATGTTGACTGAAGCCAGTTTATTCAGATTTTCCGAAGTCAAGAAAGGCACAGTACCAATACCAGCAGTTGCATAAGATAAATCTTTTGTCTTAGCCAGCGCAAGAAGCTCTTTTAAATTGGTAGCTTTAACGTCAGGGTGGACAAAAATAATGGTGGGGCTAAACCCAGCATCAATAATAGGAACAAACTGTTTGATTGGATCGTAGCCTGCATTTTTGAAAAGGCTTGGATTAATTGCAAATGCAGTACTGGTTACCAAGAGCGTGTAGCCATCTGGTTCTGCTGCAGCAACAAAGCGTGCGCCAATATTGCCGCCGCCGCCAGCTTTATTTTCAACAATCACAGGCTGGCCAAGATCTTCGGAAAGATATTTCCCGATAATGCGAGCAATCACATCGGTGCCGCCACCAGGCGCAAATGACACAATCAGTTTAATAGGCTTAGTTGGGTAATCTGCTGCCAATGATGGAGCACATAAGTGCACGCCAACCAGCAAAACGCATAGCTTTAGCGTGGCAAGAATAAATCGCTGTACAGATGTAAACATTTGCGCCTCCAGATAATCATTTTTATTGGTGCTGCTATGCCTCGGTATCAATTGCTTTTTTAATCAAATCAGGATCTGCCTTCAGAACATTTTTAGCCACTTTATAAGTGGGCGTGTGAGGCAATTCATCCACAAATAAAACGTATCTTGGAATTTTGATCTTTGCTAGCCGCTCCGAACACCAAGCAACCACCTCACTTGCAGTCAATGTGGCATTGGCATTGATGACAATTGCAACTAAAATTTCTTCTCCGCTGAGCTCAGAGGGTACCCCCACTGCAGCGACCTCTTTCACGGATGGATGGGACGCTACTGCTTTATCAATTTCTGCGCCTGCAATGTTTTCCCCGCGACGACGAATCAAATCTTTTTTGCGGCTCACGAAATAAAAATAGCCATCAGCATCGCGCCTCATCAGATCGCCAGTTTTATACCACTCGCCCTCAAAAGCTGCTGCGGTTTGTTCTGGGTTTTTATAGTAGCCCTGCATCACGATTGGATGCTTGACCCATAATTCACCGACTTCATCAGTTGGCACATCAACGCCATCATCATCTACCAAACGACATATCGCCCAAGGACGATTGGGGTCTGGGTGCCGACCTACTGGACCAAGACTGCCAAATTTTCTGACGCCGTCATAAGGATTGCAAATAATTCCAGGGATCTCGGTCATGCCAATCCCATTAATCAAATCACCGACCTTAAACTCTTCCTGGAAGAAAGCCTCTTCTTCAGGGCGCAATCCATAAATAATTCTCAATTGATGATTTGGATTGAATTCTGATCGTGGTCTCGACTTCAGAATCAGGCCAACAGTATCAATAAAGTTTACTTGCGTGGCTCTAGTCTCGGCTGCGGTATCCCAAAACGTACTGGCTGAGAAGCGCTCAACAATAATGATGGTTGCCCCTGCTGCGATTCCGCCTGCAAGTGAATAAAACAAAGCATTGATATGAAACAAGGGAAGAACTATCAATACCCTCTCATCAGTCTGCAGCCACAAGCGAGAGATATTTGCTTCGCCAGAAGTGATGAAATTCCGCTGGTTATGCATTGCACCCTTCGGAAATCCAGTAGTACCAGAGGTAAAAATAATCAGGCAGGTGTCATCAGCAGATGCTGGCGGAGGAAGCTCATCCGCGAGCTTCTCCTGAAGAATCTCCAATAAGTCCACGGCATCACTATCACTGCCTGCAAAAGACATATACCAAGGTGCAGGGCTAATGGGTTGACACGCTTCGCGCACAATCGGCAGCAAATTCAAGTCAGCACAAACAGCGCTTACGCCAGCATGATTGAAGATATACCTAGCATCATCGGCCCTTAATTCTGGGTTTGCAGGAACCATAATCGCACCAATTCTTGCGCAAGCAAATAAGAGGAGTAAGTGCCCGATATTATTTTTGGCCATTACACCAACCCGATCACCCGGCTTGATGCCCCTTGATACCAAATATTGTGCAGTCGTCAAATAATCTTTTTTGAATTGGCCATAAGACCATGACTGACCTTTAAAGAGGACAAACTCTTTATTGGGATCAATTGCGCGACTATCAAAGAGATCCGTTAATGAGTAATCGTGATCTCTATAGGTTTGTATAACTTCTAATGGATTGAGCATAAATAAACTAAATTAATGAATGGATGACATATACCTACTGAATGAAGTCTTTATGCTTTGAAGCCAAAAAATCGCGCAGGATTTTCCCAAAGTACTTTTCGTTGATCTTTTGGATCGGGCAACCAACGATCAAGGCAAGTTAATGGAGGGCCGTAATCTACGCGCTTATCCATCAGCACAAATGGCCAATCTGATCCCCAGACGCAATTATCAATTGTAAAAGCATCAACAACAGCGGCTACAAATGGGTCTACATCTAGGTAAGGATAGGCCTGATTAGAAGATCTGAAAGGGCCTGATAATTTCACGACGGTATTGCCTTCGCGGCCAAACTCCAATAATTTTTGGAAGCCGGGATTGTTCACGCCTGCGGCAGTGTCTGGGCGGCAAAAATGATCAATCATCATTCTGACACCAGCTTTTCTCAAAAGCGCTTCGGCCGAGACAAGGTTATCTTTTTCGCAATGGATTTGTAAAAACCAACCCATTTCCTTGATCATGGCGAGCATACGGTCTGCTCCTGGCTCTAGTAATTCTTTATTGCCATAAAACATTAAATTGATCCGCATGCCAACTACGCCAGCATCATTCAATGCGGTCAATTCTTTTTCGGTGATATTAGGGGGCACAAGAGCAACCCCCTTGAAATGACCATTCGAGTTTTTGATTGCATCTAGCATGCAACTGTTATCAAACCCGTAAGGTAATGCGCCAGTCAATAAACCATGTGAAAAGCCATGGGCATGCAATACGTCCATGAATTCTGTAGGAGAGCCTTGTTGATTTTCATCTGGAATGTAATGAGCATCTTTTGCAAAACCAAATTTTTTATTGAACACGTGGGCGTGCGAATCAACTGCTGGCGATGAAACCATCCTAATATCTCCATATTTTTTAATAACAATGCTCACTATATTACCAAGATTGAATGCATTGCAAAAAAAAATACGGACTACTGCAGACAAGTTAGTTTTAGAGATCAGTTTTTTTAATTTCCTAGAGCGCCCTCTTAATATTATTGCTTTGCAATAGAATGGGCTTATATGACGCTTTATGTATCATTCTTTAAGCAGTCTA
The DNA here is from genome assembly GCA_947447945.1 of Burkholderiaceae bacterium. Classification (GTDB taxonomy): domain Bacteria; phylum Pseudomonadota; class Gammaproteobacteria; order Burkholderiales; family Burkholderiaceae; genus Polynucleobacter. Next base: position 12,925 of record CANFLR010000024.1, on the reverse strand, counting down.
TTCATTTTGAAGAAGATCATTTTTTGGTACTAAGCCATACTTGTCCGTACTAGTATGCTTAATTCAAGAAAGCTGGTGGCATCCTGGCAAACACACAGCAGCTTCTATGCAAATAAGCTCGAGTTTATCCAAATACCGCATTATTTGAAATCGTCTCTAATTCATCCCGGGGTTGCATCAGGGGTATTCTTATAAATATTGCCGTAAAACTCAACATCATAAAAAGGAAAACCGATGAGCCTCATCGATAAATTGCAATGGCGTTATGCCACCAAAAAAATGGATCCAAGCAAAGCCGTTCCCCAAGAAAAGGTTGACCGAATTTTGGATGCCATTAGACTCACGGCTAGCTCCAGCGGACTGCAACCATATGAGTTGTTAGTAATCACTAATAAAGAGCTTCGTGAGCAAATTAAGCCCGTAGCCAATAACCAAGCTCAGGTGACTGACTGCTCTCATCTGCTGGTATTTGCTGCTTGGGACACCTATACAGAAGAGCGCATTAACGCAGCGTTTGATTTAACCAATCAGATACGCAATGTGACACTAAAAGATCGCGAAGTTTATCGTCAAAAGCTCCTTGCAGGCTACCCACCCAGAGGGCCTGAAGTGAATTTCGTCCATTGTGCCAAACAAGCCTATATTGGGCTTGGTACAGCTCTAATTGCCGCCGCCGAAGAAGAGGTTGATGCAACACCGATGGAGGGCTTTGACCCTGCAGCCGTTGACCAAATTTTAAATCTCAAAGCCAAACATTTACGCAGTGTTTTGCTTCTCCCCTTGGGATATCGCCTAGCTAGTGAAGATTGGTTGGTCAATCTGAAAAAGGTCAGAAGATCGCAAGAGAGCTTCATCACCTGGATCAATTAATGATCTTGACTGCATCGTCGCTTTCAACATAACTCTTTTAGGAATATATTTTTGAATATGGCCTCTACCAATCATTTGCTCCGCGTTTTACTAATGACGCTTGCTCTGATGAGCTCCTCAATGGTATTGGCTCAAAATACTCCTACAGATAAGTGGCCGACCCGTCCAATAAAAATGGTGATTCCTTTTTCTGCGGGAGGGCCTTTAGATTCTTTGGCTAGAAAAATTGGGCAAAAACTCACTGATTCACTGGGTGCGCCTGTGATTGTCGAGAATCGTGCTGGAGCAAATGGCATTATTGGCGCCGATCTCGTTGCCAAATCAGCTCCCGATGGTTACACAATGCTCTTTATGACGGGATCTTTTACTGCAAATCCTGCTCTATATAAGAAGCTGCCATTCGATGCGATCAAAGACTTCGCGCCCATTACCCAACTTGGCCGAACTTATGGCCTAGTATTGGTGGTGAATGAAGGGGTTCCTGCGAGATCATTGAAAGAGCTTATTGCGTTAGCTAAATCCAAACCAGGTCAATTAAATTACTCCTCTGGTGGAGAGGGAAACTTAACCCACCTAGCTGGAGAATTATTCAACCACTCTGCTGACGTACAGATTAACCATATCCCCTATAAAGGAAGTGGCCCAGCAACAACTGATGTTTTAGCTGGCCAAGTCGAAATGACTTTTCTCTCTACGGTAGGTTCAATGCAGGTGCTAAAAGAAAAAAGAATTTTTCCGCTTGCGATCAGTAGCAGTATTCGATCCCCCGCACTGCCAGATCTACCAACCTTTTCCGAGTCTGGCTTTAAGGAGATGGAAAAAATCTTTGGCTGGTATGGACTTTGGTTTCCAGCTGGAACCCCTGCAGACCGAGTTACTCGAGTTCAACAAGCAATCGGGCAAATTGTTAAGGCGCCAGATATTAAGGCATTTTTTGATGAAGTTGGCTTGATGCCAGTGGCGTCCTCTCCAAAAGATTTCTCGCAATTTATCCGCGATGACATCGCGTACCAAGATAAACTTTTTAAGATAGCTAAAGTAACGCAGCAATGATCTAGCAGTAACTTCAATGTATTACACCAATCATGAAATAGGGGGCAGTGATGTTTGAATATTTTCCGAATAACTACACCTGGAGTTTGGCAGTGATGTCGGCTTTAAATCGCGGCGGACAAATTGCTGAAGTCGATGAGGCATGTCGCTCCTTAAAAGCTTTTGCAGGCATCAAAGCATTGGGCGGTGACGTTACTGCACAAAATGCGTGGTTTGAAAGTTGGGTAAAAATGGCTGAGCGCGTTGAGCGCCTTGCCCAAGCAGATGAAGCTGCAGGCAACCTCCTGTCGGCTGGGCGCAAGTATTTAAGGGTTGGACTATATTTTCAGTTAGCCGAAAGAATGCCGAGTCATAAAGACCCAAGACGACTTGTCGCTTACAAAAAAGGAATTGCCGCCTACGAGAAGGGCTTGCGCTTTCGTAAGGAGCCCATCGAGTATGTTCAAGTTCCCTATGAGGGCACTTTTTTACCCGCCATCTTTATGAAGGCACCCGGCTCAAACAAGACGCCTTGCATGGTTCACTTTAACGGTCTTGATCTAACCAAGGAAATTGTCTACTCCGCCATTGCCGATGAATTAAAACGTCGCGGCGTGTCAGCATTAATCGTTGATCACCCTGGAATTGGTGCTGCTTTACGCTTGCAAAACCTAACCAGCGGGCCAGACACCGAACGCTCAGCTTCTGCTTGCGTTGATTATCTAGAAACAAGACAAGACGTTGATCCCGATCGAATTGGGATTATGGCGCTGAGTCTTGGTGGCTATTACGCACCGAGAGCGGCTGCATTTGAGCCCCGTTTTAAGTGCTGCGTTGCCTGGGGCGCTATTTTTGATTATGGACATGCTGTAGAAAGTCGCCTCAATGGACAGGGCGAACCCTCGGTTCCTGGTTATGCCGAACATGTCAATTGGGTATTTGGTCAGGATACATTTGAAAAAACCCTTAAGGTGGTCAAGCAGATGACTTTAGAGCCAATTGCCCATCAAATTAAGTGCTCTTTATTAATCGTGCATGGTGAGAATGATCGTCAAATTCCTTTGTGGCACGCAGAAAAGACTTTTGCGGCCGCGACAAATAGTCACGATAAAGAATTAAAGGTATTTTCTCTGTTTGATGGCGGTGCTGAACATTGCGGTGCCGACAACAGTACGATGGTTGTCGACTACATGACAGACTGGATCAGCAGACGCTTAGGCGGCTCTGTTGAAGGTGTCTCTTAAAGTAAGGTCGCGTAAAAAAGCCCTCGTCTGCAATGGTGAGGGCTTTTTTCATTCATCGAAGCTAGACCAAGGGTGCTACAGATGCACCGAGGATATGATGTCTTTTTAATGCTTCAGCTACAAAATGAGTGGCTTTCATTTCCTCAACAAACTGGGACAAAATAGCCGCTAATTCTGGGCCACGACTTTTAGGCAATCCCATAGCTTGCTGAATCACCATAAACCTTCCTGGCAAGAGGCGTAAACCTGGATTTTTACTGGCATCTGCTTCAAGTTGCTGCCGAACACCAGCTGCCACTTCATATCCACCTTTTAAAAATACATCCACAACTGTTGGAGACGTTGGTGAACGCACAAGCTCAGCAAATTGAATTTCTCGCGATAAATACAAATCATATGCACTACCCTTGCCTACTACCACACGATTTTTTGCAGCATCTACCTCATCATTGTTTTGAATGGGCGAAGTCTCTTTAACCAAGTAGGCACCCTCAATCAATACATAAGCAGCTGTAAATGAGATTCCTTGGCCACGCACAGGATCAATCGCAAAAAAACCGAAATCTGCTTGCTCTTGAGTAACAGCATCTACTGATTTTCCCGCTGAATCAAAAACAACTAACTCAATCTCAAGTCCTAACTGATTTGCAAAGGCATGAGCTAAATCAATCGAGACTCCAACTGGCTTTCCGGATTCGGCATCCATCTTGGCCAAGATGGGATTGCCCACATTAATAGAGGCGCGCAACTTACCAGTTGGTGCAATTTTCTGAAGAAGTTCTGTGGATAGTGTCATAAGGGTGGCATCAATCATTTTTAAGTTAATAGGATAAAGCTAGGTCAAATCAATGAGATCTGAGTGCTCAATACTTTCAGTAAACCAAACACGAATCGCAGCTTCACGCTCAACCAAATAACAAGGCAGCTCTTGAGCATCCAATGTCATCGTCAAATCATGACCAGGAATTAACAGGTTACCCGGCCTACGTTTCCAATATTGCCAAATTAATTCGATCGACTTAGCACTTTCTGCACCATCATCGGTATCGATCACTTTTCGAGATAATAATTCAGCGCGATTTTTTGCCGAATCTCCCGTAAATAAAATATCGTTATCGCCGTTATTCAACACAAAGAGTAAATGTCCAGGAGTATGGCCAGGCACCGCATACGCAAAAATACCGGGAATAAACTCCTCGCCAGAAGTAAGCTTTGTCACCCTTGAAGATCGAGCCAATTCTTGAACATACAGCTCTGGTAGCGGATTAAACCCTGGGGGCTGCATGACAGCCCAATCCAGCTCGACCTGCCCAATCCAAATCTTGGCATTTGGAAATAACGTGAAATTCACAACATGGTCATAGTGAGCATGGGTTAGCACCACATCGGTAACATCCTCAGGCCGTACTGAAAAATCATTGAGGCGTCGCTCTAGTGGTTTACGCATACCAAATGCACCAACATCTAACAATATAGTACGACCCTCGCCCCGAATTAAAGTGACCGTACTCCAACCTAAACCGCCATGACAGATTGCGCGACCCGGGAAGCCCTGAATTAATACATCTACTTGATAACGATGCATAAGTGCTTTCAATAAAGTGCAGTAGAAAATTTAGTCGGCATTAATATGTGCATCGGTAATGAGCTTTCCATAAAGGCGCAGATCAGATTGAATCTGTTGAGCAAATTCTGCAGGCGTGCCACCAACAATCTCATTGCCACCCTCATCTACCAGGCGACGAATCACTGCTGGAGACTTGAGTGCCTTAACCGCTTCAGCATTCAAGCGACGAATAATTGCTGGATCTGTACCGGCAGGTGCTAAAAGACCCTGAAACTGCGTAATATTAAAGCCCTTATATCCAAGCTCATTCATTGTCGGCAAATTGGGCATACCCTTGCTTCGCTTAATTCCTGAAACTGCAAATCCCCTCAACTTATTTGCTTTGATCATGGGTATTCCCGTGACTAGCGGCTCAAATGTGAAGGTCAGTTGACCGCCCAATAAATCCGCTAATGCTGGTGCAGCCCCCTTATATGGAACATGGGTAAATTCTGCGTTTGCTAGCAAACCAAATAGTTCGCCAGCTAAATGACCGCCACCGCCAATGCCGGTCGATCCATAGCTATAGGCTTTTGGATTGGCTCGGGCCCCCGCTACCAACTCACCAATATTTTGAATCGGTGATGCAAATGGCACAGCTAAAACATACTGATACGTTATTAGAGCGCTAATGGGGGAAAAGTCTTTGATTGGATCAAACGGAACTTTTTTATACAACACTGGATTAATCACCAAAGGTCCGCTTGCAGTGAGTAACAAGGTGTAACCATCGGGCGTGGCTTTAGCCACCATATCCGATCCAATCGTACCATTCGCGCCAGGCCGATTTTCAACAACAACGGGTTGCCCCATACTTTCAGACATGGACTGCGCTACTAGACGCGCGGTGATATCCGCCGCGCCCCCTGCCACATAAGGAACAATCATTTTGATTGGTCGATCAGGATAGGCTGAACTCGTAGCTGCAGGTTGGGCAACAGCCCATTGGGAGATAGCGAAGATTGCACAGCTCAACAATCGTATTTTCATGTATTTATTCTCCAGCGTACTGTCGCAATAAATCTAATGTCTCGGTACTCATCTCAATTCCGGCTTTACGCTGTTTCTCAAGCTTAGCCAATTCAATCATGCCAGGAACAATAACCGGCTTACTTGGATCTGCAGGAGGGCTATCAGTTAAGATGTTGGCAAAATCCACCATGCGCTCACTTAACCACTCAGCTGATCCCAAGCGCTTGGTATCAATCAGAATAAAAAAGTGACCTAAATTCTGTGGCTCATCTGGAGCATCCTGCCAAGATTTAATATGCGTGAGATACCCAGCGTTAGAAAGCAAACCTGCAAATAGATCCACCATCAATGCCAAGCCGTACCCCTTGTGACCACCAATTGGCAAAAGGAAACCATCTAAAGCCGCTTTAGGATCAGTAGTCGGATTGCCTTTTGCATCGGTGCCCCAAGTATTCGGAATCTGCTCACCACGCTTAAATGCATTTCTGATTTTTGCGCGAGCCACAACGCTCATTGCCATATCTAATAAAAATGGTGCGCCATTCGGATTGGGCACACCAAAGCCTAATGGACTATTTCCTAAACGGGCATCTGAACCACCCCATGGGGCAATAGTGGTTGTAGCATTGCTGCCAATAATGCTAGCAAACCCCTTCTCTGCGGCCATGAGCGAATATGGAGAAATCGGGCCAAAGTGATTACTGCCACGAGCAAAAGCAACGGCAATCCCAAATTCAGAAGCAGCTTCCATTGCTGCATTTAGTGTACGCATACCCACTACAGGCCCAACTCCGTTATCCCCATCTACCCCAATGATGGCAGGTGCCAAGCGCTCAATCTGGATATTGGGCTGTGAATTAATTCCACCAATCCTAAGGCGATCGCCATAAGACTCAATTCGACTTAAACCATGGGTAGATAAACCAAAAAGATCCGCGAGCAACAAAATATGAACCAAATCATCCGTATCTTTTTCACTCATGCCAAGCTTCTGGAATGCGCGCTTAGCTAGAGCGCTAAGCTCCACTTCTGGAATGATCTGATTGCTAGAGGTTTTGGTGTTCATGACTATCCTTAGTTATACAAATGACTACTTAATCAATTTACGACGATACCGTTCGGCTGCAGCTTTTTGTGCAATCACTTTTTCATGAAACTCAGCAATCTTTTTCTTCTGATTAGTGCTTCTACTGGTCTTGATACGATAAATAACGCCCAGCACAACAAACCAGATGGGTGAAACATATAGCGCAATCAGAGTATTTTCACTAAGCGTTAGTGCATAAATCACAATGGCGAAAAACCCAAGTGCCACATAAGGCATGATTTTGTTCAGAGGCATTTTGAACTCAGACTCATCATGCGCTTGAGGCAGCCTCTTGCAGTAGGCTATGTAGGCAAAGAGAATCATAGACCAGATGTAGATGAACAGTAATGCTGATACGCTAGCAACCAATTCAAATGCGCCCATGATAGATTCGGTGGTTGTGAGTATCAATGCTGCCAACAAAATTAAACCGGTAACTAAAAAGATTCCGCCTGCAGGAATTTTAAAAGACGATAATTTCCCAAAAATGGCAGGCGCATGATGTTGTTTCGCAAGGCCATAGAGCATACGAGAGGTAGCGTAGATACCGCTATTGCTCGAGGATGTGGCAGAGCTGATGACAACGGCATTGATCAAGGATGCTGCGCTCACCATCCCCACCAATGAGAACATCCCAACAAAAGGACTTTCATCAGGAGAGATATCGGTCCAAGGTGTCACCATCATTAGCACTATCACTGTTCCAATATAGAAAATCATGATGCGCCAAGGAATCTTTCTAATGGCATCAGGCAACATGATTTTTGGATTTTTTGCTTCGGCCATCATGGTACCTACTACCTCCATGCCACCAAATGCAAAAATGGTCATTTGAAGACCCGCAAGCAGGCCCGCAACTCCATGAGGGAGGAACCCGCCGTAAGACCATAAATTACTTACCTGCGCCTTAACTCCAGCAGGGGAAACAAAACCGGTGATGGCGAGGTATAGGCCTAAAACAATGAGACCGACGATGGCAACGACCTTAATGATGGCCATCCAAAACTCAAGCTCTCCAAATGCTTTAACACTCAGAATATTTAAGGTGAGCAATAAAAGAATAATGCTCAGCGCAGAAACCCAATGCGGCAAGTTCGGAAACCAAAAGTCAAAGTAACCAGTAATAGCAATAATTTCAGCGATCGCAGCCACAATCCACGCGAACCAATAAGACCAGCCTACAAAAAATCCTGCAGAGGGGCCCAATATATCCTCAGAAAAATCAACAAAGGATTTGTAATTCAGGTTGTAGAGCAATAATTCGCCCATCGCGCGCATTACAAAATAGAGGATCAAGCCGGTAACACCATAAATAAAAATGATGCCCGGACCGGCGAGTGAGATTGTTTTACCAGACCCCATAAATAAGCCGGTGCCAATACATCCGCCAATGGCAATCATTTCGATTTGGCGCTGGCCTAGGCCACGCTCTAAATTATGCTGTTCCATGTGTGTTTTTTCGCGAATAATAGGTCATGCTATTGATACTACAAACAACTAGCAATGATATCAATTAGATAGCTTTAAAGACTATCAGCGCTCATGTTGGCAGTTCGCATAATTTCAGCATAACGATTACGCTCTTTTTGAATGAATTGACCAAAAGCAGCTGATTCCATTGGCTGAGCTATACCACCCTGAGCCGCAAGTTGCTCTCTAATCTTGGGCTCTTTCAGTGTTGCCACTAATTCAGTATAAATTCGATCTGAAATATCTTTTGGCGTGCCACTGCGGATCATCACCCCCCACCACTGGGTAATTTCAAAACTTGGCAATACCTCACTCAGTGGCTGCAATTGAGGATTAGTAGGATCGCGCTTTAAGCCCGTCGTTGCCAATATTAAAACCTTGCCGCCCTGACTAAGTGTTTTTGCCGCAGATGGAGAAGTGATAATCATATCTACTTGCCCCCCAGCAATATCTGTCAATGCTTGGGTTGCGCCTTTATAAGAAATATGAGTCATGGGTACCCCCACACTTGAGGCAAATAACTCACCCGCTAAATGGGCTGGCGAACCAACACCAGCCGATCCAAAGGTCATTTTGCCTGGCTTACTTTTGACCAAGGCAACGAATTGACTGGCATTACTTACCCCGAGATGTTTACCAATCACGAGGACATTTGCAGTAGTACCAATTAGAGATACTGGATCAAAATCCTTAACGGGGTCATAAGGTAATTGCTTTTTTAGCTGAGGAATAATCGACTGAATCATCGTCGTTGTCAGTAACCAAGTATATCCATCAGCTGGTGAAGTTGCCACAAATTCAGACGCAATTTGTCCACTACCGCCCGGTTTTAATTCGATGACAACGCTCTGACCAAGGCGCTCAGCCATGCGGGCTGCAATCACGCGGGCAATAGCGTCAGGACCTCCGCCACTGGCAGTGCCAACGACTAATTTAATTGGCCTACTAGGCCAAGATTCTGCTTGAGCCAATGCAGCCAAGCAGCTTAAGAAAAGTGTCAGGATCAGTGCGCGCATGAGTGATCACTTATACCGAGAAGGTTTGACGCCGGGAGGCGGAGAAAACCGAAAACCACCCCTCTCCAGAATTGCTTCCTTGCCACCATTTTCTGCAATTTTTTGAGTCTGCGCTAACTTTGCCGCACGATCAGCTGCTTCAGGATCAACCAACTTTCTTAATTCAAGTTCGCACTGCTGTAGAACCTCACGATAGGCTGGATTCTCAGCTAAATCCATCAGCTCCTCTGGATCTGCCTCTAAGTCAAACAGCATGGGCGGCATCCCCACGTAGTACATGAATTTATATTTACCAACTCGCGTCATATAACTTCCGGTAGCAGCCCCAGCTGCATGGTACTCGGACAAGATATTGGCTTTACGTTTTGCGCCATTCGCAATGGCAAATAAAGACTCTCCAGGCAATTCTTTATCATCAGCATGCAAGGCCTCACCAACCCCTTCTATGATGGTCGGAAATAAATCTACCAAGGAAATTGGAGTGTCGCACACTGCATTCTTGGGAATGCCTTCACCAGAAAAAATCAAGGGAATGCCAGCGGACTCTTCATACATCGTTGACTTGCCCCAAAAGCCACGAGCGCCTAAGTTATCGCCATGATCTGAGCTATAAATAATGCGTGTATCGCTGGTTAATCCAAGATCACGTACGGCATTTAAAATGATGCCAATATTGCTATCTAAAAAACTCACCAATCCAAAATAGGCCGTGATTGCTCGCCGAACCATATCGTCATCAGTAAAGCCATCATCAAAGACCATGCAAGCACGCATCGCATCTAAAAATGGATGGTGTGGTCGCTCACTCGAGCCATACAATTTTGGCCAAGGTAAATTTAGATTGGCATACATATCGTAAAACTGCGCGGGGGCGATCAAGGGAAAGTGTGGGGCAACCAAGCCCACATAGAGTACCCAAGGCTTATCGGGTTTATTAGCAGCTTTTTCAGATAACCATTTGCATGCAGCGGCCGTTATATCGCGATCATATTTTGTATAAGCAGATTCACCGCGACCAGACTCAGGTCCTAAATTTAATGAGCCAGATCGCTTGGGCAATTCATCCCGAATTAAACCCAGTAAATCTCCCAAACCTTCGACCAAATGCATCGGTAAAATTTCCTCATCAAAACCATTTACCTTAGGGTTGGTTCTGGAATAATGCAATTTTCCAATTGATGTCACTTGATGCCCAGAGTCCATGAGGCGATGCCCCCATGAGATCGGATTGCCCTCGTAGGCAATTGCGTTATCCCAGCACTGGACATCATGTACATAACGCCCTGTTGCCAAACTCGCTCTCGCTGGAACGCAAATTGGGCAGTTAGTGTAAGCAGAAGTAAAGCGTGTTCCTTCTTTTGCCAAGCGATCTAAGTTAGGGGTTTGAATCAGCTCATGCCCATAACACTTAGTGACTTTGGGATTGTGTTCGTCCGATAGGATCACAATCATATTTTGTGACTTCATGCCGTCTCCAGGGGTACTTTTGTTTTTAATAGTGCCCACGATGGTAGCAGGTATGCCTACTAGGATTGATACCTTTCAGGGTTTACCCTAGACTAGTATTGCCAGTCTTTTCAAACTCACAAATACAGATGCTTCTGTATTCGTGAGCTCGCCAAACTTGCTACCTGGACTGGTGAATTTCCCACATCTGATACTTGGATTTCGCAATACAACATTCACATTACTGATATAACATCAGCTCCACTCTTATCGCTTTGTCATGGATATGGGTAGTTTGAATTCACCGATAATTGATTAGATTGTGGCGGAATGGCAGAGTGGTTATGCATGAGATTGCAAATCTCACACCCTGGTTCGATTCTAGGTTTCCGCCTCCACTCATTACTCGTCAATAAGGCTTCAAAGAAAATACTTAAGGCATTGATACTTGATTAGTAGGCCTGGTCTTGATTATGTGCCTCACTGAAATAGCTTATAAACTGCTCTGCTGTTGGCATGGAGTCCTGAAGAGGCATGCTAGAGGCGCCAACTGCACCCGCAAAACACAGGATTGCTAATGAGATGGAGATGTAATTCAATTTTTTCATGATCGGTTCCATAGTGATTTAAATAGCAACCCAATGTTTGCTGTTTTTAAAATATAGACGGGGTAAATGACAGCTTGAGGGCCGTTTTGTGACAAAGCGACTCAAGTTGGCGCTGACTGAGCTGAGGTAATCAAAAGCAATGCACCTTTAGATAAAATATGGGTGCACCCATCAAGCATGTCATAGTTCTGTAATAAATTAGTCGGTAAGATGCCATATGATGAAATTACAAAAAATTGGGCTCTCTTGCCTCCTCATCCTTCTATCCCAAACCTGCTTTGGTCAGCCATTCAAATTCGTTGCGCTTGGCGATATGCCTTACTCGATTCCAGACGATTACCTTCGTTATGAACGATTAATCGCTGCAATCAATCAGACTAAACCGAGCTTTTCAATTTTTATCGGTGACACCAAGTCAGGTTCAACACCGTGTTCTGATCAATACAATCAAATCGTTAAGCAATACTTCAATCAATTTAAGATGCCTGTAATCTACAGCATCGGAGACAATGAATGGACTGATTGTCACCGTCCATTAGCTGGGTCTTACGATCCCCTCGAAAGACTCAGCAAACTCAGAAATACCTTCTTCGTCGACAATAAGAGTCAAGGTCAACCAAGCATGACTCTTCATCGTCAAGCGGATGTCATGCCGCAATTCTCTTTATATGTAGAGAACTCATACTGGGTAAAAAATGGCTTTCTATTTGTCAACCTGCATATTCCGGGATCCAACAATAATTTTGAGAGAAATGATGAAGCTATCAATGAATATCGCAAAAGAAATGAGGCTAATTTAGCGTGGATAGATTACACATTCGCATTAGCAGTGAAAAATAAACTCTCTGGCATCATCTTTGCTTATCAGGCCGATATGTTTTATACGCCTTCTCAGGCAACAGATTCGACGAGCGGCTTTAAAGATACCCTCAATAGCCTAACTAGCCATGCTGAGAATTTTCAAAAACCAGTCCTTCTTGTGCATGGCGACAGTCATCGCCTGAAGATTGACCAACCCCTCAAGACAACCGATAAAAAATGGGTACTTGAAAATGTCATACGCCTCCAAGTCATGGGCGAAGATGAAGTTCAAGCAGTTGAAATAGGGGTAGATTCAAGCAGTGAGCAGCCATTTACTTTCAAACCGCTGATTCTAAAAATGAATAGCCAGTCCAGCAAAACGCAGTAAATATTTTCTAATCACACCCAGCAAAAGATTTTAATTGAGCTACCTTGGTGGCTTAGCTACCAATCACATGATCAGAATAGCGTTTTGCGTAAGCTCTTCTGGCCTCATACCATGCCTGCCAAAGATGAAGTAGATGTTTTTTTAAATTTTTCATTGCCCACCTGGGTAGAAGCTTATCTAAATGTCAGATCCTCATGGGATCTGCTCTTTGGTTGCCTACAAAGGCAGGCATGGCAACTTCACAACCAGTAAAGAGGAGCCACGCATACCTTCATAGACAGAGTTATTTTGCGTGCCTTGCATTACAGTACTAAGTCAAATTTTTATTTCTGAAGTTTATTTCACTTAATGAAATAAAGTAAAAATGGGCTATTTACAAGCTAAG
>CANFLR010000023.1 GCA_947447945.1 Burkholderiaceae bacterium | reverse complement strand
TGGTTAATCCAACGCGCAGCATTACCGCCGTACTTAGCATCAATCACGCGACCATCTTCCAATGAAAAATAGAAAGTGTGATTTGGGTCTTTGGGGTCGTGAGGGTGGCGCTTTTCTGCCAACTTCCAGCTTATGCGCTCGCCTTTGTATTCAATTAGAGCATCGCCTTTTTTAACGGGCTTAGCAGCGAAAACACCTTTTCCATGGATGGGGGAGGATTTCACGACAATATTAGAGCGATCCACCTTGGGTGGCTTCATTTTCTTTTTCATACACTAAACATCTAGGTTGCGAGCAATTAAAGCGTTTTTCTCAATAAATGCGCGGCGCGGCTCTACTTCATCGCCCATCAGGGTGGTGAAGACTTGGTCTGCAGCAATCGCATCCTCAATTTTTACCTGCAGCAGGGTGCGGGAACCTGCATCCATCGTTGTTTCCCAAAGTTGTGATGGGTTCATCTCGCCCAAGCCTTTATATCGCTGGCGACTGAGCACGCGCTCTGCCTCAGACAACAACCAAGAGAAGGCCGCCCTAAAATCTTGTATGGATTGCTCTTTTTGGTTTTTGTCTGGATCGCCCCGACGCACCTTAGTGCCAGGCAAAACTTTACCCGACAAAACTGCTGCGGCATTGGCCAGACTTTGATAATCATCGCCATGAACAAAATCAGAGTTAATGGAGGAGAGTTTTAAGTTGCCATGAATGCGGCGCGATAACAGCAACTTGAAGCGCTCGGTGCGCTCTTCTTTTTGCACAATGATTTCGGGTGGAAGCGCTAAGGGGTTGGTTGTTTCTGCCAAAATCTTGCGCAAACGATCGGCAGACTCATTGGCGGCTTTCTCGGTATCGAGATTAAGTTGTGTGCCATCAGCAATCGCACGCAATGCATCCTCATCAATTGTTCTGGAGAGACGATCAACAATGGATTGAATGACTTGATAGTGTTTTGCCAACTCCGCCAAGCCAGCGCCCTCTATCACTTCGCCCGCTGGAGTTTGTAGGGATGCTGACTCTAAGGCAATTTTAAGTAACAACTGGTTAAGCTCAACATCGTCCTTAATATACTGCTCGTTTTTTCCGAACTTCACCTTGTAGAGCGGTGGTTGCGCAATATAGATGTGGCCACGCTCAATTAGTTCGGGCATCTGTCTATAAAAGAAGGTGAGCAACAATGTCCGAATGTGGCTGCCATCCACGTCCGCGTCGGTCATGATAATAATGCGGTGATAACGCAGTTTATCGGCCTTATATTCTTCGGCGCCAATCCCTGTCCCCAAAACCGTGATAAGGGTTACAACCTCTTGGCTGGCAAGCATCTTATCGAAACGCGCCTTCTCCACATTTAAGATTTTTCCTTTTAACGGAAGAATGGCTTGAAAGCGCCTGTCGCGACCCTGCTTTGCAGAGCCGCCGGCTGAGTCTCCCTCAACAATAAACAATTCAGATTTGGTAGGATCTTTTTCTTGGCAGTCAGCTAGCTTGCCCGGCAAACCCAAGCCATCTAGGACGCCCTTACGGCGCGTCATATCGCGTGCTTTACGGGCGGCCTCACGCGCACGCGCAGCATCAACAATTTTTCCGCAAAGAATTTTGGCGTCCGCTGGTCTCTCTTGAAGATAAGCAGTTAATGCCTCTGCAACAATCTCTTCTACGGGGCCACGCACCTCGCTCGAAACCAGCTTATCTTTAGTTTGGCTAGAAAATTTTGGTTCGGGCACTTTGACTGATAAAACACAGGCAAGCCCTTCTCGCATGTCATCGCCTGAAATTTCTACTTTAGCCTTCTTGGCGACTTCATTCTCATCAATATATCGATTTATGACGCGAGTCATTGCTGCGCGCAAGCCTGTTAGGTGGGTTCCACCATCGCGCTGAGGAATGTTATTCGTAAAACAAAGCACTTGCTCGCTAAAACTATCATTCCACTGCATTGAGACCTCAGCGGTAATATTTCCACCTAAGTCCGAAGGCCTCATCCCTTCAGCATAAAAAATATTTGGATGCAAAACATTTTTGGTTTGGTTGATATATTCAACAAAACCTTTAACACCCCCTGAGAATGCAAAGTCTTCTTCTTGTCCTGAGCGTTGATCAATTAATTTGATATGGACGCCATTATTTAAAAAAGAAAGTTCACGGATACGCTTTACTAGAATTTCATAATGGAACTCAATGTTTCCAAAAATACCCTCGTCTGCTAAAAAGTGTACTTCTGTACCTGAGTGCTCAGTATCCCCAATCACCGAGATTGGGGATACGCTCACACCATTCTCTTCTTGAATATTGCGATTCTGAATAACGCCGCGGGCAAACTCCATGTAATGCGCTTTTCCGTCGCGTCGTATGGTTAGCTTAAGCCATTTCGATAATGCATTAACACAACTAACACCCACGCCGTGTAGACCACCAGAAACCTTATAGCTATTTTGGTCAAACTTACCGCCCGCGTGCAGTTCGGTCATCACAATTTCGGCCGCACTTCTTTTTGGCTCGTGCTTATCATCGTATTTAATGCCTGTTGGTACACCCCGCCCATTGTCGACAATAGAAATAGAATTATCGGTTTGAATAACTACAGTAATTTCAGAGCAATAGCCTGCTAGAGCTTCATCAATTGAGTTATCAAGAACCTCAAATACAAGATGGTGTAAGCCGGTTCCATCAGATGTGTCGCCAATATACATCCCAGGGCGCTTACGAACCGCTTCAAGACCCTCTAGGATTTGAATCGATGATGCGCCATACTGCTCTACTACTTTTTTTTCTTCAGTCATTTTTTTCTAAATTAAATGCGCATCGGCATCACAACATACTTAAAATCTTCAGAGCCAGGTAGTGTTATTACCGCACTACTATTTGCGTCACCTAAACTAATTTGAATATTTTCATTTTTTAGATTTGATAAAACATCCAATAAATAACTTACATTAAAACCAATTTCAACGGTGTCGCCACTATAGTTGGTCTCAATTTCCTCTTGAGCCTCTTCTTGTTCAGCATTGGTAGATTGAACGGTAATGCGATTGGGTGACAAAGAAAAGCGAACACCTTTAAATTTATCAGTCGTCAAAATTGCAGCCCTCTGGAGAGCTGCTTGTAAGGTATCTCTACCCACCACCAAAGAATTTTTATGTCCTTTTGGAATAACGCGTTGAAAGTCTGGGAACTTACCTTCTACTAATTTAGAAATTAATTCAATATCACCGAATGAAAACTTCACTTGGTTTGCACTTAAGCTAATTTCTAGGGCCTCGTCCGAGTCCTCTAGTAAATGCTGACACTCAAGAATGGTTTTGCGTGGAATGATAATTTCCTGTTTTTGACCAGATCCAGTTGGAGCATTAAGCAACTCCACTTGTGAGTAAGCTAAGCGGTGACCATCGGTTGCAACAGCAATCACTTGCTTACCCTCAACCACCAACAACATTCCATTTAAGTAATAACGAATGTCTTGTTGAGCCATTGCAAAATGCACCTGGCTAATGAGTTGACGGAAGCTTTTTTGGGTCATCGTCCAAGTTGCAGAAACCTCTCCAACACTTTGCATTACCGGGAACTCTGTAGCGGACAAAGTCTGCAAAGAAAAGCGACTTTTCCCACTCTGAACAACCATTTTGTTATCTTTAAGGTTTAGTGCCACAGGGCCCTCTGGTAAGGCGCGCAAAATATCGAGTAGTTTTCTTGCGGCCACAGTGGTTGTGACGTCCTCTGTACCAACACCAAAGCTTGCATTGGTTGTTATTTGAATTTCAATATCAGTGGAGATAAAAGAAACTTTGTCACCTTGCTTTTTAAAGAGTAGGTTCGCCAGAATTGGAAGCGTATGACGACGTTCAACAATTCCACTAACAACCTGAAGCGGTTTTAGTAAGCTATCACGAGAAGTGTTAACGAGTTGCATTGCTTTTAAATCCTTGTATATATCTTAGTAGTAATAGTAATAAGGCACTGTATTTCGGTGGACAACTTAAAAACCCCTTACATAACAACACATTGAAGCCTTAAAAACCTGTGGAAAACTTCTGTATAAGCGTTGGACAGTATTTGGATAACTTTCAAACAACACCCTATTTTTGCATGAAGCGCTGACTTTCCACAATTTATCCACACACAATCCCCAAACTTATCCATTGGGCTATCCACAACCTTATCCACAGGCAAAAATTAGGCCTTTAGGGTTTGCTCTATGACATGAATCTCATGGTTAAGTTGCCCGTCGTGCGTGCGCTCCTCGCCAATCTTACGGACGGCGTGCAGAACGGTTGTGTGGTCCCTTCCCCCAAACAATTCCCCAATCTCTGGAAGGCTTTTCTGGGTTAATTCTTTCGCCATAAACATGGCTATCTGCCTTGGGCGGGCAATATTGGCCGGCCGCTTCTTTGAGTACATATCAGCAACCTTAATACTGTAGAAGTCAGCCACAGCTTTTTGGATATTCTCCACAGAAATCTGGCGATTTTGGATGGAAAGCAGGTCCTTTAGGGCGGTTTTAGCAACCTCAATAGTGACTTCTCGCCCATGAAAGCGGACATAAGCCAAAATTTTTCGTAAAGCCCCTTCTAGCTCACGCACATTTGAGCGCAAATGTTTGGCTACAAAAAAAGCCACATCTTCACTCATGGGGATACCCTCAATAACTGCCTTTTTCATCAAAATTGCAACACGCATCTCCAGTTCTGGTGGCTCAATAGCAACCGTTAAACCAGAATCAAAACGAGATATCAGTCGGTCATCAATTCCCGCCATCTCTTTCGGGTAGGTGTCGCTGGTGATGATGACCTGTGCTTTGTTGCTTAAGAGGGCCTCAAAGGCGTAGAAAAACTCTTCTTGGGTTCGGGATTTACCACTAAAAAACTGAATATCATCAATTAATAGGAGGTCTAGGGAGTGGTAGTAGCGCTTAAAGCGATCAAATGCTTTTTGTTGATAGGCGCGAACCACATCCGAAACATATTGTTCGGCGTGAATATAGCGAATGCGCGCATTTGGCTTATCTTTTAGTAAGTGGTTGCCAATAGCGTGGATTAGGTGCGTTTTACCTAAACCAACCCCCCCATACAAAAACATGGGGTTATAAGAGGTTCCTGGATTGTGGGCAACCTGAATCGATGCTGCGCGAGCGAGCTGATTTGCCTTGCCGGTAACAAAGGTATCAAAAGTAAGGTTTGGGTTGAGTTTTGAGTGGTCCTCAATCTCGAATGATCGTTCTTCGGTCGAGAGATCTTCCTCTTCGTCAGGCTGGCCCAAAGACAGTGCTTCGTTGGGCTTGATCATTGTGGTGTTGACTACATTCAAATCTGGAGCCCCGCCCTCAACGTCAAGGACAAAGCTGAGGTTAACTGGAAAACCAAAATGCTGTTCGGCTAACTCCTGAAAGCGATCTGCAAAAGTCTTTTTAATCCAGTCAAGCTTGAATCTATTTGGGGCTCCAATTATAAGTGACTGGTCACTTACATCAATTGAAATCATCCTTAGTGGCTGAATCCAGGTTTTAAACTGCTGGGGGGACAGTTCGCGGGACAGAATGCCAATAGCACCATCCCAAAAACCCAAGGGGTTGAGTGAGTTCAAGGCGGGGGGATTGTGTAAGTTGCTCATATTTTTAGAGGATCCATTGTAGCGAGCCTACAAAGTTATCCACAAGCTGAAAAAACGTGGAAAACCTGTGGATAACTTGTGTACAAAATCAAAAAAACTACAAAAATCAAATATTTAGAAGTAAATATCAGAAAAAAGAAAAGAAATGACAGATATATTGATGTGTATAGGTTGACCTTTTGCTCTGCAACAAGGAAAATACTTGGCTTTCCTAGGATCTATCATGAAAAGAACATACCAACCCTCAGTAGTACGTCGCAAGCGCACCCACGGATTTCGTATTCGAATGAAAACCAAGAGTGGTCGCGCTGTTTTGAATGCACGCCGCGCAAAAGGCCGCAAACGCCTAGCTGTTTAAATTAGCTTTTGAATAGCGCCAGGATTTCTGAATTATTAAGAACACACCCCAAGACAAACTTGTGTTGGGGTTTGTATCTGGCATCGGCCAAAGAAGGTATTAAGGCTGATTTGGGAATTGCGGTAGCAAAAAAACTAGCAAAACGAGCAGTTGATCGCAATAGATTAAAGCGCATGGTTCGCGAAATAGTTCGGGCTGCGCAAACAAGCAAACTGCATGACATTGATGTTGTGGTGAAGTTAAAAAAGCCCATAGGCCGAAATACGCGTGGCCGGCTGAGAAAAAAAGAAAAGACACTATTGCGCACTCAATTTGAGGGGTTGATTTAGCATGTCCTCTATAAACAAGCTCATGCTGAAGATCCTAAGGGGCTATCAACTTCTTTTAAGCCCTTATGTTGGAATGCATTGCAAGTTTGTCCCTAGTTGCTCAGAGTATGCTTGCGAGTGTTTTCGTCATTACGGCTTTTTTAAAAGCGCCGGCTTAACAATTTGGCGTCTTGCACGATGCAATCCATGGTCACAAGGCGGTCATGATCCCGCAGTAAAACAAACAACTCATTAAATAAGCGAATTCAAATGGACTTTAAAAAAACAATTCTTTGGGCTGTGTTTTCCTTATCGGGATTAATGCTATATAACAATTGGATTGTTCATGAGGGCAAACCATCTTTGTTTAGTGGGGCGCCCGCTAACAATAACCAGCCTGCACCAACTCAGGCAAGTGCAAGGTCGGATTTGCCAGTTCAGGTTTCGGGTGCGACAACTACAGCCAATACTGTGCCGCCATCGACAAGCGGACTCCCAGCAGATATTGGTGAAAGGTTTGTATTACAAAACGATGTGCTGGCACTGGAGATTAGTGCCAATGGCGCAAACCTGGTAGAGGCAAAACTATTAAAAGAGCTTACCGCAGAAAAGCAGCCAGTTGAACTCTTTCAGCACACCCCAACACATACCTATGTAGCGCGGTCAGGCTTGATTGCGCTGGGCAATGCCGACCTGCCAAATCACACAAGCGCCTTTAAGTTGGTCCAGTCTGGAAAGGATGGATCGGGCAGACCTTTTATTGTCTTGGTTAGTGAGCGTAATGGCGTAAAGCTTGAGAAAACCTTTGTACTCACACCCGGAAGTTATGTGGTGGATGTAGGGCATCGAGTAACCCAAGCCAACACCAATACAACCCCCTTAGTTCTCTATACAGAAATTGTACGTGACGGTAGCGAAGAGAAAAAAATTGGCCCATTTGGCGGCGCGTTTGCAGCAAGCACATTTACTGGTCCAGCGGTATATACCGACAGCGATAAATTCAAGAAGGTTGAGTTTAGTGAAATAGAAAAAAATAAAGTATCCATAACCACTCAAGTCGCTGCAGGCAAGCCGGCCTGGGTTGCAATGGTCCAGCATTATTTTGCAAGCGCGTGGATACCGGGAGATAAGGTTGCACGTGACATTTATACCGGAAAGATTGATAACAATCTTTATCGTATTGGCATGCAAATACCGCTAGGAGTGGTTGCTCCGGGTAGCGCTGTTGTTGAAAAGGCGCAGTTATTTGTTGGCCCACAAGAAGAGCGGATGCTGGAGCAGGTAGCGCCAGGCTTAGAGCTATTAAAAGATTATGGCTACCTCACAATTTTGGCAAAACCAATATTTTGGCTGTTAGAAAAGATTCATTCATACGTTGGCAATTGGGGTTGGGCAATCATCCTACTAACAATTTTGATTAAGACCGTTTTCTTTCCGCTTTCTGCCGCTAGCTACAAATCTATGGCAAGAATGAAAGAGGTTCAACCACGCTTGACTCTTATGAAAGAGCAATTTAAGGGTGAGCCTCAAAAATTAAATCAAGCAATGATGGAGATGTATCGTAAGGAAAAAATTAATCCAGTGGGCGGATGCTTGCCGGTAGTGATTCAGATACCAGTCTTTATTTCTTTGTATTGGGTTTTGTTGTCATCGGTTGAGATGCGTGGCGCCCCATGGATTTTGTGGATTCAAGATTTATCGATCCCTGACCCGTATTACATTTTGCCCATCATTATGGCCATCTCAATGTTTGTGCAAACTAAGTTGAACCCTACCCCACCAGATCCTATTCAGGCAAAAGTGATGATGTACATGCCGATTATTTTTTCGATCATGTTCTTCTTTTTCCCGGCCGGTTTGGTTTTATATTGGGTCGTGAACAACTTGCTGTCGATCGCTCAACAGTGGCAAATTAATAAATTGTTTGGAAAAAAAGCCGTCTAATGGTTTAGGCGCTGTAATTTATTTCACAAAAATACACAGCAATGATGACAAGAAAAGTACCCATCATTGCTGTGGCTACTGCCCCAGGCAGGGCCGGGGTTGGCGTCATCCGCATTAGCGGCCCTGACTTATCCCTCATTTCTAAAGCACTTTTTCAAAAAACACTAAAGCCGCGTGAGGCGCATTTACTAACACTGCGAGATGCTGTTGGTGCGCCTATCGACCAGTTGATTGCAATTCACTTTATTGGCCCGGCATCGTTTACCGGCGAGGATGTGTTGGAGTTGCAGTGTCATGGCGGCCCGCAACTTTTAGAGCTGGTAATGAAGCGCTGTCTCGAGTTAGGTAGAGATGTAGGCTTGGTGATTGCAGAGCCTGGGGAGTTTACCCTTCGTGCTTATCTCAATAACAAAATTGACCTGGCCCAAGCCGAAGCGATTGCAGATTTAATTGATGCACAAAGTGAGGCTGCTGTGAGGGGGGCCGCAAGGTCGCTCCAAGGCGCCTTCTCCCAAAACATCAATGAGCTAATTGAAGAAATTACTCAGCTGAGAATTTTGGTTGAGTCCACCTTGGATTTCCCCGAGGAAGAAATTGAGTTTCTCGAAAACGCCCAAGCGCGTGATCGCTTAAAAAGAACAAGAGATCAATTACAAGCACTGCGGGATGGTGCGAAACAGGGAAAGATTTTGCGTGACGGTATTGTGTTGGTTCTAGTTGGCGCGCCCAATGTGGGGAAGAGCTCCTTATTAAATCAGCTGGCCGGCGAAGATGTGGCTATTGTCACCGCCATTGCAGGGACAACGCGCGACCGCGTCAAAGAAAGCATTAGCCTTGACGGCGTTCCAGTGCACATTATTGATACTGCGGGCTTAAGAGATACAGATGATCTAGTCGAGCTCAAGGGTATAGAGAGGTCCTGGGATGCCGTTCGAATGGCTGACCTAGTGATTTTTTTAAGAGACCCATTTTTGGTTTCCTTGGCGGATATTGCTGCAGAGCAGGTTTTGAAAGGTGATATTTTGGAGGCCATTCCTTCCAAGTGCCAAGTTTTTGAAGTGATTAACAAGTCGGATCTTTTGCTTGAGAAAGATCGACCAAAAGATGGCCAAGCAATGACTATTTCAGCCAAAACGGGCGAGGGGATAGATGGGCTAAAAAGGAAAATTTTAGAAATTTCTGGCTGGGGTGGCACACAAGAGGGTACGATTCTTGCGCGAAGAAGGCATTTAGATTGCCTTGATCGGGCTGCGAAGCATCTAGAAAAAGCCCAAGAATTTGCTGAAAATGGAAATATTTCTCTAGATTTATTTGCGGAGGAACTTCGTTTGGCTCAAGATCAGTTGGGGCAAATTACTGGAAAACTGCTGCCAGACGACCTTTTAGGCAAGATTTTTAGCCAATTTTGTATCGGTAAGTAGGATTTTTGCCCCCATCTTGATTGAGCATACAAATGTGTCCAAAATGTTAAAATCATCGGATTAAAAATTATTTAATCCCGAGGGAATTTATGACCACAAGCACCAATGGCCAAAGCAATGTCAATGCGCCAGATTATGTAAAAAATAATCAATTAATTCAATGGGTTGCAGATATTGCTGCCCTAACTAAGCCAGACAATATCCACTGGTGTGATGGCTCCCAAGCGGAGTACGACAAGCTTTGTGAGTTATTGGTGTCTGCTGGAGTATTTAAGCGCCTAAACCCCGCCAAGCGTAAAAATTCATTTTTGGCGCTTTCAGATCCAGAGGATGTGGCGCGCGTTGAAGACCGTACTTTTATTTGTTCAGCCAAAAAAGAAGATGCTGGTCCTACGAATAACTGGGTAGAGCCCAGTGAAATGCGTGCAACCCTGCAGCCATTATTTGATGGTTGTATGCGTGGCAGAACCATGTATGTTGTGCCATTCTCAATGGGTCCAATTGGTTCGCCAATTGCTCACATTGGTGTTGAGCTTTCAGATAGCCCTTATGTTGCAATCAATATGCGCCTGATGACCCGTATGGGTAAGGCAGTTATCGATCAACTTGGCGCTAATGGCGAGTTTGTTCCCTGCATACACACCGTAGGTAAGCCACTTGCTGCCGGCGAGAAAGATGTTGCTTGGCCCAATAACAAAACAAAATATATTGTTCACTATCCAGAGACTCGCGAAATTTGGTCATTTGGTTCGGGCTACGGTGGAAATGCATTGTTAGGAAAAAAATGCTTTGCCTTGCGCATTGCTTCCAATATGGGGCGCGAAGAAGGTTGGCTGGCTGAGCATATGTTGATTTTGGGTGTTAGCTCGCCCGAGGGTAAGAAATATCACATTGCTGCAGCATTTCCGTCAGCCTGTGGAAAAACCAATTTCTCCATGATGATTCCACCAAAAGGTTTTGAGGGTTGGAAAGTGACCACCATTGGTGACGACATTGCTTGGATTAAGCCACGTAAAGATCCTATTACAGGTAAAACCCGTCTATTTGCAATTAATCCAGAGTCTGGCTATTTTGGTGTGGCACCAGGTACCAATCGCCAAACCAATCAAAACTGTATCGACTCCTTAAATCAAGATGTGATTTTTACTAACGTTGGTTTAACCGATGATGGTGATGTTTGGTGGGAGGGCTTAACAGAAACGCCTCCAGCCCATTTAATTGATTGGCGGGGCAAGGACTGGACTCCTGCAGATGGTGCTGCGGGTCGCATGGCCGCGCACCCAAACTCGCGTTTCACGGTTGCTGCTACCAATAACCCCGCGGTTGATCCGAATTGGGACAATCCTGAAGGTGTTGCAATTGATGCTTTCTTGTTTGGTGGACGTCGTTCAAATACAGTTCCACTGGTGAGCGAGGCGCGCGATTGGGTTGAGGGTGTTTACATGGCAGCAACCTTGGGCTCCGAAACCACTGCAGCCATTACGGGACAGGTGGGCGTAGTACGTCGTGATCCATTTGCGATGATTGCCTTTGCTGGTTACAACATGAGCGACTACTTTCAGCATTGGTTAAATGTTGGTAAAAAGCTTGCTGCCGAGGGCGCTGTATTGCCAAAAATATATTGCGTAAATTGGTTCCGCAAAGATGAGAACGGTAAGTTTGTTTGGCCGGGCTTTGGTGAAAACATGCGCGTTCTTTCTTGGATTCTTGGCCGTGCAGATGGGACATCAAAGGGAATGGAAACGCCATTTGGTATTTGCCCAGAGCACACCGATATGCATTGGGGTGGCCTTGATTACACTGCTGACAAGTTCAAGAAAGCAATTATGGTTGGAGTTGAGGATTGGAAGAATGAACTTCAACTGCACACCGAATTGTTTGAGCATCTTGGCGAGCGTTTACCAAAAGAATTGCTAGAAACACGTGCAAAAATTGAAAAACGCTTAAACGCTTAATGCCGCAGTAGTCGCTCTATTTATCTAAAACAAAATTAATATGCCGATACCCCAACACCATGAAATAGTGGTGATTGGGGCAGGCATTGCAGGCGCCACAATTGCAAACGAATTTCTCGCACGCGGGCATTCAGTTTGTGTCGTCGATTCAGCATCATCACCAGCCAGCGCTTGCTCGAGCCATGCGTACGCTATAGCGCACCCTCACATCGGCAGAGGATCTCCTCGCTTACTGCGCCTGACACGCATTGCATTTTTATTAGCCGAGGCGCGTTGGGGTAAACAGTGGCATCAGCACGGAATATTTCAACCAACCAAAAAAGATAGAGGGTTTGATCGAGTAGAGCTTGAGCAGCATTTGCAAGCCCTCGGTCTTGATGGTGAGATGGCTAAACCATTGGATGCAAAAGAGGCCTTGGTCTTGTGCGGCATTCAACAAAGCGGCGTTTGGCTACCTCGCGGCGCATCACTCAGTTTATTTGACGCCGCAAATGAGTTATTGCAGATCCATGAGAGACTAACTACGTTGTGGGATACGCACATTAGTCATCTTGAGGCGCGCGGTGATCAATGGGCCTTATGCGACGACTCAGGGACTCTCATGATGACTGCTAGCAAAGTCATTATTGCTGCAGCAATGGGAACGAAGCCTTTGATGGCCAGTATCAATGTTCGATTGCCATTAAAGCCCGTGCGCGGTCAGCTCAGTATTTTTTCCATCAACAAGAATGACGCTTGGGTCGCCCACTTACCCAGGGTTGGTATTTCAGGTGATGGTTACTGCTTGCCCGCACAAGCGCTTGCGGATGGTAGCTATCGTTGGATAGTTGGTTCAAGTTTTGATGAGGGCGAAGACGATTTACAAGCGCGTGATAGCAGCGACCAATTTAATTATGAGCAAGCAAAAGGCCTGGTCGACTTGATGGCAGGAGATCTCCCCACTCTAAAAGTCGAGGATTGTTTTGTGGGGGTGCGCTGTGTAGCTGGCGATCGTTTACCGATTATTGGCGCCCTGACTCAACGCCCAGGTATTTTTCTGGCCACTGCCTTGGGGTCAAGAGGTGTGCTTTGGTCTGCATTAGCAGCCAAGCTCATTGCAGCTCAGGCGCTAGGAGATGACTTTGCTTTGCTCGCTCGCTTGGGCTTGACCGCAGATTTGCTTGCGGCACTTGCCCCAGCACGCTTCTTTGCCGGAGCCTTAGCAACACCCTCGGCTTTGGGCGCTTTAGCCTCAAATTCAAAACCAATCTTGCCATCAGACCCTAGGGCTAAGTAAGCCTTAAATCCACGGCCTGTGCGGTTTGATTTGAAGTTGGTCAATAAATCGGTTTTGCCCTCTTTTAATAATTTCTGAACTTGTTCAGCAGAAATTTCTTGTTGAAGAACAACCTTGCCAGTTTTAAAGTCACAAGACTTGGCTGGCCCCGTATTGTTCTCGCACAAATAGCGCATACCATCTTCATATACCGCACCTGAGCACTTGGGGCAAACACCCAAAGCCTGTCGTCCAGTAAAGTCAACGGCTTCAGTTTCATCCTCGCTGGTATTGCCAAAATCAAACTCCAGTTTAAATCCGGCGTTTGGGTAGTCTGCATCGTCCTCAGGAATTTCACTCAATTTAATAATGGCTGCAAATGGGCGGCCGATTTTGCTACGAAAGCCTTGAAGAGGACCGATGGTTTTTTCACGTAAAAGCTCTTCCACCTCAGGATATTCAAATGCTCTGCCGCCTGGGGTCTTGCTAATCGTAAAGCCACATTTTTCGCAAGCAAAGCGACGATAATTTTCTTTAACAGGCCCCTTGCAGTGTGGGCATGGGGTAGACATCGTTGCGTAATCACCAGGAATCGTATCGCTGTCATACTCTTTTGCGCGCTTAACAATGCGCTGCGTCATTTGGGCAATCTCTTGCATGAAGGTATCGCGATTCATCTTCCCTTGCTCGATGAGCGACAGCTTGTTTTCCCAGCTACCAGTCAGGTCTGGACGTGTCAGCTCTTCTACATCTAAGCCGCGTAAGAGTGTCATGAGCTGAAATGCTTTTGCCGTGGGAATGAGTTCGCGGGCCTCTCGCACGATATATCTTTCTGCAAGCAATCCCTCAATGATGGCCGCGCGAGTTGCTGGGGTACCCAGACCCTTTTCTGCCATGGCCTCACGCATTTCATCATCGTCAACCCACTTACCTGCGCTTTCCATTGCGGAGAGTAATGTAGCTTCGGTATAACGAGCGGGCGGCTTGGTTTTGAGCGGAACGGCGGCAATCGAGTCGTTCTGAACAATTTCGCCGTCTTGAACGGCAACCAATTCATCATCCGCTTGATTAGAGCGACCGTACACAGTAAGCCAGCCTGGGTTTACGAGCACTCTGCCTTCAGTCTTAAAGTGGTGACCCGAAGCCTCCGTGATGCGCGTTGTTACCCTAAATTCAGCTGCTGGATAAAAGACTGCCAAGAAACGACGTACGACCAGGTCGTATAACTTCATTTCAGGCTCACTCAAAGTCTTTGGTGCTTCAAGTGTTGGAATGATGGCAAAGTGGTCGGAGATTTTTGAGTTATCAAAAATTTTCTTGTTAGGCTTGATCCAGCCAGAACCCACTTTTGCCTTTCCATCTTTGGGGTCGCCTTTGAGAATCTGTTCAGCAAACGGACGGTATTCAGGCGAGTGCTTCGACAGACTTTCCATTGTTTGTTTAACGGTGTCTAAATAATCTTCCGGCAGTGCTTTTGCATCTGTACGTGGGTAGGTGAGAACCTTGTGACGCTCATAAAGTGCTTGCGCTAGACCCAGCGTATTTTTAGCGGAAAAGCCAAAGCGGGCATTAGCCTCACGCTGCAGGCTAGTTAAGTCGAACAGCAGGGGCGCCATTTGTGTTGCTGGTTTTGCCTCTTCGGTAACGGTAGCTTTTTTATTGCGGCAGGCAGCCACAATACTTTGTGCTGCGGCCTCACTCCAGAGCCGGGTTTCACGGGCATCCGGCGCGGCAGGATCTTTTTTGAATTGCGGATCAAACCACCGGCCTTCATAAACACCAGCCGCGGCAATAAATTCCGCTTTTACTTCCCAATAGTCTTTAGAAATGAATTTACGAATTAACTCTTCCCGCTCTACAACGATAGATAGTGTGGGCGTTTGGACTCGGCCGACGGTAGTCAGGAAGAATCCCCCACTTTTGCTATTAAATGCGGTCATTGCCCGAGTGCCATTGATACCAACCAACCAATCTGCTTCAGAGCGGCAACGGGCTGCATCCGCCAATGGCTTCATGTCATCATCTGAGCGCAGCGAGGCAAACCCTTCACGAATGGCGTTCGGTGTCATCGATTGCAGCCAGAGTCGACTAATCGACTGGGGTGCTTTAGCGTGCTGAGCGATCAAACGGAAAATCAATTCGCCTTCGCGGCCCGCATCGCAGGCGTTAATAAGCGCGTTGATGTCTTTTCGTTTGATGAGTTTTTGTAAAACCTTCAAACGGGATTCTGTTTTAACAATAGGGCGAAGGTCAAAATAAGGTGGCACCACCGGTAGATTGGCAAAAGACCATTTGCCACGCTTGACGTCATATTCTTCAGGCGCAGCGATTTCTAACAGGTGACCAACGGCGGAAGAAATGACGTAGTCATTGCTTTCAAAATAATCCTCATGCTTTGTAAACCCACCCAAGGCCTTGGCGATATCGTTGGCTACCGATGGCTTTTCTGCAATGATGAGGGCCTTTGGATGGTCCACTGTTGAAGTTTTAGAACTGCTTTTGGTAGATGCTTTAGCCACGCGTTTGCCTAAATGAGAGCCTGAAATTCAGTATTTAATAGGTGAAAAGGATGATCAATTTAAACCAAATCAGGGTTTGGTCGATTACCCACTCCTTTTTTATTATTAACCGATAAATTAATAAAAGTCCAAAAGCATTCGATTTCGGGATGGGCTATAGGGACCATTTTTCCAAAAAACCGCATTCTACACCGTTTAAATGGGGGTTTTATACGATTAACAGATCCTCAAGAACCTCTTGCGGGGAGCCCACAAGCTTGGCCCCTTGCTGAATAAGGCGATTGCACCCTTGATAAAGCGGGTCATCAATAGGCCCCGGAAGGGCAAAAACCTCCCGCCCGAGATCTACAGCGATCCGTGCGGTAATTAATGAGCCTGATTTCTCGACGGCCTCAATCACCACCACCCCCAATGCGAGGGCGGCGATAAGGCGATTTCGCTTGGGAAAATGAAAGGGTTTGGGCCCGGTGCCAAGAGGAAATTCCGACACCAAAAGCCCCCTTTGGGCAATTGCCCCAGCAAGCTTGGTGTGCTCCCTTGGATAAACAATGTCCAGCCCAGTGCCACAAACAGCCACAGTAGGTCCAGTAACGAGGTCCAAGGCGCCTTGGTGCGCGGCGCCATCAATTCCACGGGCCAATCCAGACAACACCACTAAGCCCGCCTGAGATAGGGCTCTAGCAAATGCCCTAGCAGCCAATACACCGCGAATGCTGGCGTTACGAGAGCCAACAATGGCAATCATTGGCTGATAGAGGAGGTTCATGTCACCATATATATAGAGCTCTTCCGGGGGATCGTATAAATCGTTCAGTCTTGTTGGGTAGTTTTCATCCTGACGGCGGATTGAGACAATGCTCCTGGCGGCTTGAGTTGTATGCATTAAGCAATTTTGAGCTTAGAAATATTTTGCACAATTGGGACAGTCTGATTACTCTGTTGGATAATTCCTACATGGCCTTATTACCCGTCCTTTGTTACCCAGACCCACGCTTGCATCAGGTTGCAAAACCGGTGGAGGCAGTGGATGAGCGCATTAAAAAAATCGTAGCGGATATGGCTGAAACGATGTATGAAGCCCCAGGAGTGGGCTTGGCTGCAACCCAAGTAAATATTCATGAGCGTATTGTTGTCATAGATGTTTCAGAAAATCAAAACGAGTTAATGGTATTTATTAATCCAGAATTGGTGTGGGCAAGTGCTGAAAAAAAATTCTGGCGGGAGGGCTGTCTTTCGGTGCCAGAGTTTTACGATGAGGTAGAGAGGCCAGATCAGATTCGCGTTAAGGCCCTAGACATTAACGGCCGCGAGTTTGAAATCGAGGCGGACGGTTTGCTATCAGTGTGTCTGCAGCATGAGATGGATCATTTACAGGGCAAAGTATTTGTCGAGTATTTGTCTTTGCTCAAGCGTAATCGAATTTCTCTCAAAATGAAAAAGCGCCTTAAAGAATTAGTGGGTCAGCGCTAAGCGCCATCAATGAACATTGTTTTTGCTGGAACGCCTGAGTTCGCTGCGCAAGCAATGCGCGCAATCGATAATGCGGGACATCAAATTGTTTTAGCCTTAACCCAACCCGATCGTCGTGCCGGTAGAGGCATGCATCTTCAGGCCAGCCCCGTAAAACAGTTTGCACTTGAAAAAAATATTCCTATATTGCAACCAGCATCGCTTAGAAAAAATAGCACTGATCCTGAAAAACGAGCGCAGGCACAAGCGGCCTACGAACAATTGTCTGCGATAGATTTTGATGTAATGGTAGTCGTTGCATATGGACTTATTCTGCCCCAAGAGATCTTAGATATTGCTGAGCGTGATAAGCGCCACGGCTGCTTTAATATTCACGCCTCCATCCTGCCGCGGTGGCGTGGTGCAGCCCCCATACAAAGAGCAATCGAACAGGGTGACCAAATGACCGGTGTCAGTATTATGAAAATGGACGAGGGTCTGGATACTGGGGACACTGTACTGGTTCACGAAATCATAATCGCGAGCGATGAAACCAGTGGCTCGCTCCATAATCGTTTAGCAAAGCTTGGGGCTGATGCTATTGTTGAGGTTTTGAACTCAATTGCTCAGGGTAGATCCATCACCCCAAAGCCTCAAGCAGTTGAAGGCATAAAGTATGCCGAGAAAATATTAAAAAGCGAGGCAGAAATTGATTGGCAACTTAGTGCCAGAGAAATTGATTGTCGAATTCGCGCATTTAATCCCTTTCCGGGGGCGAGCAGTAATCTTGACGGTACACCGATCAAATTTTGGAATTCCCGCATAAGTAATATGCAAGGCGAAAGTTCATCAGCCCAAGTGGGTGAGCTGATTGGATTTAGCAAGGAGGGCGCCTTGATTCAGTGTGGGCAGGGCGTGCTTGAGGTCTTAGAGATGCAAAAGCCAGGCGGCAAACGCATTAACGCGATTGCTTGTTTACAGACTCATAGCGAAGCATCAACAGCAGTTCGCTTTCATAAGGAATAATTTGTCCAATCCAAAAGCAGGGCGCAGCCTTCCTCTTTCAGAGGCCATGACCATTTCAGCGCAAGCCATTGGGGAGGTGATGGATGGACGGTCTCTTACCGAAGTTTTAGAGCAACTTGACGCCCACGAAAAACCCATTGTTCAAAGTCTTACCTTTGACGCTTTACGCAAGTGGGTTCGCTCCCATGAATTTATTGCGCAATTTATTCCTAAGTCACCACCAGCCCCCGTTGAACACTTATTAAGCGTGGCGATTGCGCTTTTTTTGCAGGGCAATCAGGATGGCAAAGGATATGCCGCTCATACTATAGTCGACCAGGCTGTGAATGCCTGTAGTCAATATGAGCCCACCATGTATGCCAAGGGGCTTGTGAATGCTGTTTTGCGTAAGGTGAGTTTGACTATCCAGCCTACGGAGGGTGAGAAGCGTTATCCACCCGATCCTATACCCATGTTTGTGCCACCATGGTGGCGGGCCAAGCTCAAGAAAAATTACTCTCAAGTATGGCAATCCTTGCTGATTCAGCAAGGTCAAAGAGCGCCCCTGATTTTGCGTGTGAATGCCAAACAATATTTGCGTAGCGAGTATGAGTCCCTGTTAAGCCAAGCGGGTATTTCATCTAGTCCTATCGAGGAGCTTGCTGGAGTGAAGTTAAGTTCAGCACTGTTATTAAGCGAGCCAGTGCCCGTAGCAGATTTGCCAGGTTTTTATAGCGGTGCGGTATCGGTACAAGATGCTGGCGCACAATTGGCAGCGGTGCTATTAGATCCTCAGCCTGGCGAATGGATTTTGGATGCTTGCGCTGCACCCGGCGGCAAGACGGCCCATTTACTAGAGCTTGCGGATTGTGAAATGCTTGCCTTGGAGCTGGACGGCCAGCGCCTTGGAAAAATCAGCGGCAATTTAGACCGCTTGCGTTTGCAATCCAATCGAGTGAGCATTACGCGGGGCGACGCTTCAAAGGCGGCGTGGTGGAACGGCAAACCCTTTGACAAAATTTTGCTGGACGCCCCATGCTCTGCCTCCGGAATTGTGTCTCGGCATCCAGATATCCCCTTTTTGCGGCGTGAGGCCGATGTGAAGTCCTTACAGCAAAGGCAGCATGGCATTTTGACCCAAGCTTGGAAGATGCTTAAGCCTGAGGGCTTGCTGTTATATGTTACTTGCTCAGTATTTCCAGAGGAGGGCGAACTTCAGGCCGCTGGGTTTATGGCGGAGCATGGCAATGCGGTACGATTGAGTGCCCCGGGTCAGATTTTGCCTTCCGGAATAAATGATGGTTTTTTCTATGCTTTATTTAAGAAAAATGGGCCATGAGCCAAGGAATTAAGCAACTCATCCTTTGTGGATTGCTTGCCCTGAGTTTTTTTTCAGGTGTAGCGAGAGCGGAGGGCATCAATATCACATCCGTAGAATTGGAGCGGGCGGATAACGACTGGCTTCTAAATGCCACTTTTAAAATTGAACTTTCGCCAGGACTGGAGGATGCAGTTCAAAAAGGAGTGGTCTTATATTTTCAGACAGAATTTGAATTAACGCGTTCTCGTTGGTATTGGTTTGATGAAAAGCCTGCCCTAGCGCAGAGACAGACGCGACTCTCATATCAGCCATTAACTCAGCAATATCGGATTGCATCCGAAGGCTTCACCTTTTCTGCCAAGACCATTTCTGAGGCCCTGCAAGCTGTTGGCTCGATTGGTGGATGGCGGGTCATTGACAACAATCAAATTGATCCTTCTAAGCCCTACACTGCTGGATTGCGGATGACATTGGACTTAAGCAAGCTACCAAAACCCTTTCAAGTGAATGCATTGAACAATCGAGATTGGAATGTTTCCAGCGATTGGTTGCGTTTTCCATTTTTACCAAATGGTTCAAATCTAATTAAGCGATGAGCTATTCCAAGGCGATACTGCAGTGGAAATTTTTCCAAAAAGAAGCTTGGAGAAAGCGAGCGCTACCTATTGCAGCAACCTTTATCGGTACGTTCGCGCTATTGCTATTGGTGATGCTGTCGATTGCATCCTCAAATACAGAATTCTTTGACAACTACTTTATTTGGCTCTATGCAGCTAATGTAGTCATTGGCATCTGCCTGGCATTAGTGATTTTGGTTTTAGGCGTTGCGATTGCCATTCGTTGGCACAAGGGAAGATTTGGCACGCGCTTGATTGCTAAATTGGCCATGATTTTTGCATTAGTAGGCGTCGTTCCGGGGCTCATTCTGTATGGCGTTTCGTTGCAGTTTGTCTCTAGAAGCATTGAAACTTGGTTTGACGTTCAGGTAGAGTCTGCGTTGGAGGCGGGTCTTGAGCTTGGGCGCGCCACATTGGGCGCCTCTTTGCAGGAACTTCAGGATGAGGGGCGCATTGTTGCAAACCAGGTTCAGTCCCTACCAAACCAAACAAGCTCTGCTGAATTGACGCTGTTGTTATCCCGTTTACGTGATCAATTTGGCATTCAAGAAATCACCATTTTTGATGGTCGACAGCTGGTGGTAGCCACCGCAGCATCTGGTGCTTTGGTTCGCCCATCTCTACCGCCAACACCAGAGGTGATGAGCCAGGCCTTAAAAGTCAATGGCGCGGGATTTATTGATGAGCCACCCAATACAACAGGGCCAGAGCAATACCGTTTGAGGGCCGTGATTCCATTGGCAAAAGAGCGCTCCTTATCAAGCCGCGGCTTTGGTTTAAATGTCCAGTACCAAAAGGAGCTATGGTATTTGCAGTTAGTGAAATCTGTTCCTGAAGGTATTACCAAAAATACCTTGGCGGTTCAGGCGGCCTATAGCGATTACCAAGAAAAATCATTGGGGCGTTCGGGTTTGCGCAAGATGTTCGTGGGTACTCTGACGCTTACCCTCTTTTTTGCTTTGTTTGTTGCTGTGACTTTGGCGCTTTTATTAGGTCGTCAATTGGCGCGGCCCCTGCTCATGTTGCTCAGGGGAACTCAAGCCGTAGCACAAGGCGACTTATCACCTAAACCAGAGCTAGATACTGGCGATGAGCTTGGTATGCTGACCCGTCAATTCAATGTCATGACCCGTCAGTTATTAGACACCCGCACCTCATTGCAGGAATCCAAAACCTTTTTAGAAACCGTGCTTGGTAACCTCACAGCAGGCGTTTGTATTTTTGACAAGGCTTTTAATGTGGTCTCGAGCAATGCGGGGGCTGATCGGATTTTTGGTCAAGACCTCACTAAGCTGGATGGCCAAGCTTTAGGAAAGATTCCTGCCTTGTTTGAGTTTGAGCAGGCGCTGCAAGAGGGTTTCGCAACCATGAAGCTGACAGTGGCCGGGGATGCCAAATCGGATCAACATGCAGCCTCGCCGGTTTGGCAGAAACAAATTCAACTGCACGCCACCAATGAGTTTGAAAATGAATTAGGCGTGACTTTATTTGTACGTGGAACTGAACTAACACCCGATCTGCGAATGGTGGTATTTGACGATATTACTGACGTTGTTAGTGCCCAGCGCTCTATTGCATGGAGTGAGGTAGCGAGGCGCTTGGCCCACGAAATTAAGAACCCCTTGACCCCGATTCAGTTGTCCGCCGAAAGACTGCAACACAAGCTAGCCGGCAAACTTAGTCCAGAGCAAGAAGAAATGATGAATCGCAGCACTGAAACGATTATTGGCCAGGTGCAGGCTATGAAGCAGATGGTGAATGACTTCAGAGATTTTGCTAAAACGCCGAGCCCACAACTTAAAGCCGTCTCCATTAATGTGCTGACAAAAGAAATTTTAGGCTTATATGAAGGCAGCCCCTTGCTCATTCAACTAGATCCACGTTGTCCTGAGATCATGGGTGATTCAACCCAGTTACGCCAGGTAATTCATAACCTGCTCCAGAATGCGCAAGATGCTACTTTAGAGGGTACGCATCAAGGTGAACCGGTTGAGGTGAAAACGGAGTTAGTGCCCTATGGAGAGCTCAATGGCATTTCACAAAATGCAGTGCGTTTAACAATAACTGACTCAGGATCTGGATTTCCAGCTAAGATATTGGCAAGAGCTTTTGAGCCATATGTTACAACTAAGAGTAAAGG
Source organism: Burkholderiaceae bacterium (assembly GCA_947447945.1). Lineage (GTDB taxonomy): Bacteria > Pseudomonadota > Gammaproteobacteria > Burkholderiales > Burkholderiaceae > Polynucleobacter. The sequence goes on along the minus strand of CANFLR010000023.1, from coordinate 7,358 downwards.
GACTGGTTTGGGGTTGGCCGTAGTGAAAAAAATTATTGATGACCACTCTGCCAAAATCGAAATTCGGAATCGCATGCAGGGAGAAGAAGTGATCGGTGCACAAGTATCAATTTTGTTTATGAACCTAGCAAATGAGGTGCTTAGGAATGGCTAGTATTCTGGTAGTTGATGACGAGATGGGCATTCGTGAGCTTCTTCATGAAATTCTCACTGATGAAGGCCATACTGTTTACGCTGCTGAAAGCGCAGTCCAAGCCAGAACAATTCGCGAGCAAATGCGACCAGACTTAGTTTTGTTGGATATTTGGATGCCAGAGACCGACGGAATTACCTTATTAAAGGAGTGGTCTAAGACTGGTCAGCTCACGATGCCGGTGGTCATGATGTCAGGACATGCGACGATTGATACTGCCGTTGAAGCAACTCGTATTGGCGCCTTAAACTTTTTAGAAAAGCCTATTGCCTTACAAAAACTGCTCAAAACAGTAAGCAAGGCTCTAGAAAGCTCTCCCAAGCATGTAGAACTTGAGGAGGATCGCGCGACGCAGCCCTTGTCGCCTAATGCTGGCGCTTCAAAGGTGGCAGTTTCAGAGCAAGTATCAGCGCCCCACGACGATGAATATATTAGCGGAATAGCCAAAACCTACTACGATCTTCCTCTTAGGGAGGCAAGAGATCTGTTTGAGAAAGCCTATTTCGAGCACCAGATGCAAATTATGGGCGGCAGCATGACAAAGATTTCGGATTACACGGGTCTTGAAAGAACCCATCTTTACCGCAAGCTGAAGGCTCTGGGCATTGATACCTCTCGCAATAAAAGCGAAAGCTAGCTTTGCTGACCAGGCTAAATAAATAGTTTTTCGTAGGCCGCCAAAAGGCTTTGATGCATTTCACTGGCCTCCATGTTCTCCCCTAAATCCTCAAGGCCAAAGAAGCGTTCGCTTCGATCTACAAGCGCTTTAGCTTGGCGCAAGACTTCTTTGCCATAGAGCAGTTCCAAAGAATCTTCGTAAAGACGAGGCTCTTCAAACTGAATCCAGTTTTCAATGCAGCGATAAACCAATCTTCGTTTCGGATCCATTTGCTTATAGTGATGAATCCAATCGCAACCCTCAAGGGTCGCGTCTTTGTCGCCGATGGCAAGGGCCAACAAGGTTTTTAATTCACCGATGCGCAACTCTTTCCAGGCGGTTCCAACTGGAATGGCCAGACCAAGGATTTCCCAAAGCGGCCTCTCGTCATTGAGGTTAAGGGTTTGTAAGTCTGCTAGGAGATTTTTCATCTCAGCTGCAGAGAGCTTTGATAGTTTGACGAGTGCAGGACGAATTTGATTGCCAACACTATTGTTTTCCCACTCCAAATCCTCAACAGGATAAATTTCTGACATCCCAGGCACCAAAATACGACAGGCATAAGCACCCTGCTCTGAAAAGTCCGCTACATAGATATCACAACCGTCTTGTTCGATGCGCTTGCACAGCCAGCAGTAATCTTCAGCAGTGCTCGAGCTAAAGTTCCAGTCGACAAATGCAAAGTCGGCCCGCTTGCTGAGAAAGTTCCAGCTAATGACCCCACTAGAGTCCACAAAATGAATCTCTAAATTTGCAACGGAGTTGATTTCATCCATATCAAAGCCGGGCTCTGCAAAATTTTCTAATGCATCTAATGCGCGACCTTGGAGGAGTTCGGTGAGGGCTCGCTCTAGAGCGATTTCAAAGCGAGGATGAGCCCCAAAGCTGGCAAAGCAGCCCTGATCTTTGGGGTGCAGTAGTGTGACATTCATCACTGGGTACTCGCCGCCGAGAGATGCGTCTTTAATAAGGATTCCAAAGCCAGCATCGCGTAACCCCTTGATACCAGCGGCAATGTTAGGGTAGCGCGCGATCACTTCATCAGGAACGTCTGGCAAGCAGAGCCCCTCGCTGATGATGCGGTATTTCACATGCCGCTCAAAAATTTCTGAAAGGGCTTGGCTGCGTGCCTCCATCATGGTGTTGCCAGCCGCCATTCCATTGCTCACATAGAGATTGCCAATAATATTGACGGGGAAATATGTGATTGCATTGTCACGCAGGCGGGTATAGGGAAGAGCACAAATCCCGCGCTCAACATTGCCCGAATTCAAGTCAACTAAGACCGTGCTGTCAATGGCGCCATCGGGGTTATAAAAAGCATGTAACTCCGGATTTAAAATTCCAGCAGGCCACTCACCCACACCATGAGGAAACCATTTTTCTTGCGGATAGTGCACAAAGCTCGATTCACCCCGCTTTTTACCTAAATAAAAGTGTGTCCAGAAATAATGAGTTCCTAGGCGCTCAAAGAATTCACCGAACGCACTTGCTCGGGCGGCCAGCTCAGTTGCCCCTTTACCATTGGCAAAGAGCATTGGACAGTCTCTATCTTTAACGTGCGTAGACCAAATGCCTTCAACAGGATTTAAAAGTGAGGACTCATTGAGATAAAACCCCCTCAGGGCTAATTTGTCTTGCATGGTTCGAATAGTGGATTCGAGCGACGCATCCTTGCCGGGTATAAAGCTTTCTGTATTCATCACCCATTCTAATGTTTAGCCTTTAGGCGCGATTGCCTGACGGAAGCAACTTGAAATACTGAATAAACTTGTTGACTTTAATTATTCGAACAATTAAATTGAACCAGTGATAAATTTAATTTGAGTCAATAAATATATAGAACAAATAGATTCTTGACTTTTATTTGTTCGAAACAATTAAATAAATCACCAATTGCCCGCTTAATTTGAAGTTTAAATTGGCGGGCTTAATTAACTATATCAACATGGTTTTCGAGGTAGAAATTGGATAAAAATCTGGATTTGAAAGGCCTAAGCGCCCCCAAAGGGAAGGTGATTATTACTTGCGCTGTTACTGGCGCCATTCATACACCCTCAATGTCACCACATTTGCCGATAACGCCCGAGGAAATAGTCGAGGCCGCAGTTGGGGCTGCTGAAGCTGGCGCAGCTATTATTCACTTGCATGCTCGCGACCCTGTTACTGGAAAGCCAGATCAGTCACCAGCTGCGTTTCAGAAATTTTTACCGCAGATTAAGGCAAGGACTAATGCGGTACTGAACTTAACCAGTGGTGGATCTCCCACTATGACGATTGAGGAACGGATTCAGCCATCACTGAAGTTTTCTCCAGAAGTGGCTTCACTCAATATGGGCTCAATGAATTTTGGGCTCTATCCCATGCTCAATCGCTTTCAAGATTTTAAGTTTGACTGGGAGCGTCAATATTTAGAGGGCAGTAGAGACCTAATATTTCGCAATACTTTTAAGGACATTGAGTATGTATTGAATGCCCTTGGTGAAAATAATATCCGCTTTGAATTTGAGTGCTACGACATCGGGCATTTGTATAACTTAGCTCACTTTATTGAGCGTGGTTTGGTGAAGCCCCCATTTTTTGTCCAATCAGTCTTTGGCATCTTGGGCGGAATTGGCACACATTATGAAGATGTGGCGCATATGAAGCGTACGGCCGATCGACTGTTTGGAGATGATTATCGTTGGTCTGTTTTAGGTGCTGGACGTAATCAACTTCCTATTGCGGCTATGAGTGTCGGCATGGGCGGGAACGTGCGGGTAGGGTTGGAGGATAGCCTCTGGATCCGTAAAGGGACGCTTGCACAATCGAATGCGGAGCAAGTTTTAAAAGCCAGGGCCATCATCGAAAGCGTGGGATTAGAGGTTGCCACACCCGATGAAGCAAGACAGATATTGCAATTAAAAGGTTCAGCAGCAGTAAAAATATAAGTTTTTTAAAAATACATAAGGGAGATAAAAGATGGCGCGTATTGAACTGGTTCCATTAGATTTAAAAGAGCCAAAAGAAATTGTCGATGCAGTTCGTAAGCGGCGTGGCGGAGAACTATCAGAACTTGATCGTTTGTTATTGCACAGCCCAGCGTTCACTGAGGGTTATAACTTTTTCTTAGGCAAGGTTCGAAACAACCTCACTACTATTCCAAAGTTAAGAGAATTAGCAATGTGCACGGTAGCGGTTGTGAATAAAGCCGATTATGAATACAACGCACACCTTCCCCTCTTTGTTGCTGCTGGGGGTACTCCAGAGCAAGGCAAGGCCATACTCGATCTAGAGAGCGCAATTACCAACACGAGACTATTTGATCCTACTGAGATTGCCGTTTTGCGTTTAACAACTGAAATGACAAGAGACGTTCAAGTTTCTCCAGAGACTTTTGAGTTGGCAAAAAAAGCAATGGGCGGCAATCAACAACTGGTTGATATAGTTGGAACGATTGCGACCTATAACCTCGTCTCAAGATTTTTAGTTGCCTTTGAGTTGCACTAATTCTTAATTAACACTACTTGTTGGAGGTTTGATGGAAGTGGATATGGTATCTCCGGGCTTTGACAAAATTGTCCCCCCGGATTCGACTTTAGAAGTCATAGCGAACGATTTGATGTTTGGTGAAGGCCCTGTTTGGAACAGCAAAACAGGCGAATTTTTTTGGGTTGATATTATTAATGACACCATTTGGAAATATAAAAAAGGTGTTGGACGTCAAGTTGTTGTGCGCCCTAGCTATAAAGCAGATGGCCTCACATTTGATCTAGAGGGGCGGTTAGTGGTTGCTGGCTGGGCCTGGCGCCGCGTTTGGCGTTTGGAGCATGACGGTAGCATCACGACGCTGTGCGATGAGTTTGAAGGTCAAAAGCTGAATACGCCAAATGATATTGTCGTGAAGTCCGACGGCTCCATTTACTTTACCGATCCTTCTGGCGCTTTGAATAACGTAGAAATGCAAGGTGAAGACCTGCAGCGTTATATGGATTATCACGGCGTATTTCGGATTGGCCCCGATGGTAAAACAACTTTAGTCGTCAAAGATTTTGTCTATCCAAATGGGCTCGCATTTTCTGCGGATGAATCATTGCTGTACATCAACGATACCCGTGAAAATTTGATTAAGGTCTACGACGTCAATCCAGACGGTAGCGTCAAAAATGGGAAATTATTTTGCAAGCTTGTCGGTTCCGAGGCTGGTGTTGCAGATGGCATGAAGATTGATGTTTTAGGAAACGTCTATTGCACCGGTCCAGCAGGCATTCAAGTATTTTCTCCGAAAGGTGAGCTATTAGGGCGCATCAAGATACCTGGACACGCTACCAATTTAGGTTTTGGAGACGAGGATTGGAGGGGTTTATACATTACGACCTACACCTCTGTTTTTAAGGTGCGACTTGGCGTTGCTGGTCTTCCTGTCAAGATTAATTAAAGGAATGTTATGAGCTGGAGCTTTGAAAAATTATTTGAAACGGGTGGTCGACCTTTAGGAGGTTTGGCTTGGGATGGCGAAAAAATGCTATTTGCGGATGTCAACGACAACTCAATACGTTCATTCAACCCCAAGACCCGCGCACTCAATGTGGAGCGTAAATTTACGAACCGGGTAAATGGAATTGCTTTTGGTAGTGACGGCACGCTCTATGGATGTCAGGAAGGGTCAAGGCGGATTATCCGCATGCTAAGCGATGGCTCGTCGACGGCTACGGCAACTCTATTGCATGATGTGCCACATAACCATCCGCATTTGTTAGTGTCTGATTCAAAAGGGCATTTGTTTTTTACGGATTGTTACCACCACTTACTAGCATCAGGGCCGCAGGTATTTCCGATGCTCGATCACCAGTCGGTGTTGCGACTTCATCAAGGCCCAAGGCCACAAAGCCATTGGGAAATTGAGCGGATCACGTTTGATACAACCCGTCCAAGAGGTGTTGCCTTATCTCCCGATGAAAAAATCCTTTATGTTTCTGATACGACTAATGAGCCAGGTGGATTACGTCAAATCAGGGCTTATCCCATATTAGGCGATGGAAGCGTTGGACCATTTACTGTGATGCATACCTTTGGCGAGGATTACAGGGGCGTACACCGCGGAGCAGAGGGCATGTGCATGGATCAAGACGGCAATCTTTTTGCAGTAGCGGGCAGTAAAAAAAGTGGGGCTGGGCCTATGGTTTATGTCTTTGCTCCAAGCGGGGGAATGAAGGAAGCTCATCCATTGCCAGAGGGCTTGCCTGCAAACTGTGCTTTTGGTGATGCTCAGGGAGATTCTTTATACGTCACAACTGAGGATGGCTTGTTATTGCGAGCAACGCAGATTGGCAGCAAGGGCCTTACTCGCCTTTAATTAAAACAAAAGATAGGGGACAAAATGAAAAAGTATTTTTATCATCTAAAGGTAGCGGCATTCGGGTTTTTCGTTGCTAGTTTGATGTTGTCTTCCTCGGCTTTTGCCCAGAAATATCCAGATCGGCCGATCAAGATCATTGTTCCCTATCCTGCCGGTGCTGTTGGCGACATTATGATGCGACTGATCGGTCAAAGATTGACCGAAAGGTTGGGCCAGCCAGTCATTATTGATAATCGCAGTGGTGGCGGTGGCTTGGCGGCATCAGAGGCAGTTGCCAAGTCTGCCCCTGATGGATATACCCTGTTATTTAATGGCCCAAACCACGTTACCAATTTAGCGCTCTATGCTAAGGTGCCGTACGATCCGATTCTGGATTTTGACCCCGTCATTGGGATTGCAAGCTCTCAAATTGTTTTAGTCGCACATAAATCTACAGGAATTAAAACAGTGCAGCAACTTGTTGAGATGGCTAAAGCAAAACCAGGTGAACTCAATTACGCATCATCTGGCGCCGGTACGGGAACGCATTTGGCGATGGAGATGTTTATGCGGGGCAATAATATCAAGTTAACGCACATTCCATATAAGGGAGGATCCCCGGCAGTAGTGGGACAGGCCAGCGGTCAGGTGCAGGTATCTTTCTCTTCAATACCGGTTGTGTTGAATTTCATCAAGGACGGAACTTTGACCCCACTGGTTGTTGGTGGCGATCAAAAAATTCCAAGCCTACCAGGTGTGCCAACTTATAAAGATATAGGCTTAATGAATTTTGATGTGGAGGTCTGGTTTGGTTTGTTTGCACCCAAGAACACCCCCATGGCAATACGCAACTTGCTTTATGAAGAGATTAAGAAGTATTTAGGTGAACCTGCCGTGATTGAGAAATTTTCAGATGTTGGCATGACCATTATTGGGTCAAACCCAGTCCAATTTGGCGACTTTGTGAAGGCTGAAGCAAAAAGATGGCCACAAGCCATTCGGGAAATGGGAATTAAGCCAGAGTAGCGCACGCCAAAACCACCGCTGGGAGGCGAGAATAGGGAAATTCATTACACACAAGCCCAATTCGTTATAATTCCCAGTCTTGGCCTGGTAGCTCAGTCGGTAGAGCAGAGGATTGAAAATCCTTGTGTCGGTGGTTCGATTCCGCCCCGGGCCACCAAGAATCT
>CANFLR010000022.1 GCA_947447945.1 Burkholderiaceae bacterium | reverse complement strand
GACTGGCTGATACCGCGATAGCGGTAGTCATTAACTACAGTAACGTTGGCAGTGATTGGGCTGGCTTCAGGAGCATCTTCTGCAAATGCTGCTACAGACCCAAGGCCACTCAACAATGCAACTGCGGCTGCAGAGATTGCTGTCTTTTGAATTACTTTCATAACTACCCCTTTGAAATTATTAAATATTTGTTGCGAAACTGATACAAATTTCACATGAAGAATATACACAAAACGGGGCAAAACTGCGACATTCTGGCTGGATATCCTCCGTAAGTGTTGTTTATACCCACTATGGTGCAAAAAGATGAAAACCCCCTCCACATGCCCTAAATCAGGTTAAGTCAAGGTCTCCTACCGTTGAATTAATCTTAAATAGTTAAAAATACTGCAGATTTATCCATTTTTCCCCAAGTATTTTGTTTACAGAGAAGCTTGATTGCTTAAATTTTATTGCATTGCAACAATACCTTAGTGCCTGCCCTCCCATCAATCAATATTTGGCAATGACTGAACAATCCAGCGAAAAAGATTGAGCTTTAGATATTTGCTTTGCTATATGCTCAAAACAGATCATTGAAAAAGGATTTACAAACATGGATCAGCTGACAAAACCCATTCGTCGAGTCATAACCCAAAATGATGCCAAAGGGAAATCATTCATAGTCGAAGATGCATTAATAACCAACGTGAAGGTAGTTCCAGAACGTCCTGGTTATCAAGTGAGCAATATCTGGAGGGTTACCGAATCACCTGCGTCGATTAGCGCACCGAATACTATCGATGAGCATGTCGGTGTCTTGCCAACGAAAAATGGTAATGTTTTGCGCGTCATCGATTACCCTCCTGAACCCAAGGATCCGATTGAATTAAAGCGTCAACAAGACGCAACCTTTGGCGCCCTCTATCCTGATGCGGGTCATGATCTCAAACCCCATGATCATCCAGGTATGCATATCACCGAAACTGTTGACTATGCCATCGTCCTAGCAGGAGAAATGACGGCGATTCTTGAAAATGAAGAAACGGTTTTAAAGACTGGTGACATTCTTATTCAGAGAGGCACGAATCATGCCTGGGCAAACCGGTCCGTACAAGCAGCGCGCATCCTGTTTGTTTTGATCGACGGAAAATATTGAGCTAATATTAAAGATAGTAAAAAAATATTACATTTGAGACGAGGCTAATCTATGACGCGCACGACTGCATATCTTCTGCTGAGCTTTTCGGCTGTCCTGAGTTTCTTAGCGTCACCTGCTTACGCACAAAACTATCCTGATAAAACCATCAAAATCATTGTGCCTTTCGCAACTGGTGGCCCAACCGACATCATGGCTCGAGTCATTGGCCAGAAGCTCACTACTGCCTGGGGTCAAGCAGTTGTTGTCGAAAATAAGCCTGGTGGAAGTGGCAACGTTGGGGTCTCTCAAGTATCTAAAGCAAGTCCTGATGGATATACCTTACTTGTTACCAGTACCTCAATCGCTGTAAACCTCAATCTATTTAATAACCCAGGCTACGATCTAGACAAGTCGCTGATTCCGATCATTAATATTGCCTGGAGTCCAAATGTCATCATTGCAAGCAAGAGTTTTGATGCAAATACCCTCAAGGAAGCGCTGGAGAAAGCCAAATCCGGCAAATTAAATTTTGCGTCCCCAGGTTTAGGCACTACCCCTCACCTTACTGCTGAATACCTCTTCAAGGTATTGTCTAAGGTCAATGTCACACCGATTCCTTATAGCGGCGCAGGACCAGCGGTAAATGCTGCGATGACTGGAGAAACCGAATTTGCCAGCACTTCTTTACCTCCAGCCTTACAACTTATTAAAACTGGACGCGTTAAGGGTCTTGCAATTACCAGCGCAAAACGCTTAAGCACACTACCAGATACACCGACCCTTGCTGAATCCGGCTATCCAGGTTTCGAGGATTACACTTGGATTGGCATATTTGCCCCTGGTGGCACACCCCCTGCTATTGTTAATCGCATCAACAGCAGTGTTGAAGCAATGCTTTCAGACCCAGAGTTCCGCGAACGCTTAACCTCTCTTGGATTTGAAGCAGTTGGCGGATCACCAGCCTCATTCTCAACCTATGTTAAATCTGAAGTGACCAAATGGGCTAAGGTCATTAAAGAAACCGGAGCTGTTAAAGAATAAAGCTTTATGACTAAACCAATCTTAGATCGCATTCACTTACTTTTTGAACATCGCCACAAGCTCGATCCCAATAAAGAATTTTTATTTACACCAAGCAGAACGTATACCTTTGCTGAAATCAAGGTTCTAGTAGACAAGCTCGAAAAAGAATTACTAGACAATAAAGTTATTCCAGGCGATCGCATCTTAATCATCGCCGAAAATTGTCCTGAACATATCGCCTTGATTTTGGCATGTAGCCGTGTTGGCGCTTGGTCATGTGGCGTTAATGCGCGCATGTCCAAGGGGGAAATAGCCACCTACTTAAAGATGGCAGACCCTAGATTGATTTACTTCACTAGCGGAGTCTCGACGGCCGCCAAGCAACATGCTAGCAACTATCCAACACAAACATCAACACTCGATGCCCTAAGCATAAGCCAAAGTGATACCCCAGTATTGCCAGCTGATGCAGATCTGATCGATAAAATTGCAGCCATTATCTTTACCTCTGGCACTACTGGTGCGTCTAAGGGTGTTTTGGTGAGTCATCTTGGTTTAACGCATTTTGGTCGTGTGTCTGCCGAGTCTCGTGATTTGGGCCCCAAAGACAAATCCTATGCTTATCTGCCGATGACCCATATTTTTGGTTTGGGTACTGTACTCATGGCGTCGCTGTATGCAGGCGCTGCACTTATCTTACGCACCCAATTTGATCCTGCTGAAGCTTATGAAGCTCTGGCTACTGGCGGTCTAACAAACTTGCAAGGCCCATCTGCGATGTACACCCGACTACTAGATTATTGGGAAGATCGCCATGGCACCGAGCAAAAGCCAGCACATCCAGATTTGCGCTATGTGTATATGGGTGCCTCAGCACTGGACTACTCCATCAAGTTACGAGTTGAAAAGTTTTTTGGATTCCCACTGAATCATGGCTATGGCCTCTCCGAATATGCAGGCGCTGTATCGGTTACAAAAAACCATGTTTGGAGGCAAGACACTTCCTCAGGATATCTAGTTGAAGGCGGCGAAGTCATCATTGTGGATGGTGATGGCAAAGAACTCCCCCAAGGAGAGCGTGGTGAGTTATGGATTCGGGGCATTGGGCTTATGCCTGGCTACTTCCGTGATCCGGAAGCCACCAAGCATGTAATGCGACCTGATGGCTGGCTGGCTACTGGTGATATTGCTTATTTCGATACGGATGGCGCACTGTTTGTAGTGGGACGCCTTAAAGAAATGATTATTCGTTCTGGATTTAATGTCTACCCCGCAGAGGTTGAAGCCATTTTAAATAGCTATCCTGGAATCTCACAGAGTGCTGTAGTCGGGAAAAAAGAATTGGACGGCAATGAAACTATTATTGGCTTCGTACAGTTAAATTCAGAGCAAACACTTGATCATGATGATTTGAAGGTCTTTTTAAAGGATCGCTTAGCGCCCTACAAATTACCAGCACAAATTATCACCATGGATAAATTTCCACTGACCTTTAGCGGAAAAATTCTCAAAAGAGAGTTGCTACAGACGCTGTCATAATGAGCTCCTTGTGAAAAGCTAATTTTTAATCAGGAGAATGATCCTCCTCCTGTTCTTTTGCTAAAAGTTCGCCTGTCCCTTAAAGATCAGCATCTTTAGACGCACTAAACATGCGCTTAATACGAGAAGCATATGCAGCTCGGATATGCTTTTGGGTGACCTCATGTGCTGCGACTGGGTCACGATTTTCCAGCGCACTCACAATATCTTGGTGATCCGTTAGATTTTCTCGTACGCGCTGATCATCCATTAAATTGGATTCTCCAAGCAATCCTAGCGCATCCCTAATTGGCTCAAGCATTTTCAATAAAAAACGATTATGGGCGCATAAAGCTAATGCCTCATGAAATTGACGATTTTTTTCAGTTAATTCAGAGACCTGACCTGAGTCAACCAAAGATGCATACTCATCATGCAAGCTTCTTAACCATGCAAGCTCAGCATCTTGAGCGTTCCGAGCAGCTAATGTTGCTGCCGCCCCCTCCAGAATCTCTCGAATAACAAATAACTCAGTAACGATGGAGTGATCAAACTCGATAATGCTAAATCCCCGTTGGCCATTATCTGCAGCTAGACCTTCCACCTGGAGTCGAGCCAATGCCTCTCTAATGGGGGTGCGTGAGAGTCCGAGCATTTCCGCTAATTCAGTTTCCCGCAATCGATCACCGCTACGAAAACGTCTCTGACGAATCGCTTTGCGTATAGCCTGATATGCTTTTTCACCCAAAGACAAAGCATCATCATTTACCGTACGTTTCAGCATTGTTGGCTTTTTAACTGCCTTAGCATTAGGGTTGTTTTTAGTCACGGGATAAGTTCGTTATTAACAATTACTGATTGAGTGCTGCATGGCCGGCTGCAGTTCCGGCGATTCGACCAAATACCGAGCCCGACACCAAGCCCGTTCCACTGGGGTAATTGAAATAGAAGATTCCCCCAAGCATTTCTCCGGCACAGTACAGACCTTCGATAGGTTTGAGATGAACATCAAGCACCTGTCCGGTATCGGCTACAGTCCGCAAGCCGCCAAAGGTAAAGGTGATGCCGCAAGTGGTTTGATAAGCCTCATATGGTGGGGCATCTAAAGCCTGAGCCCAATTTGACTTGGGGGGATAAATGCCTTCAGTGCCTCGACCATCCAAGATCGTATGATTAAATGGCACTTCAGACTTAATGCTGGAATTGTACGCACGCGCAGTGTTTAAAAATTCCTCAGGATTAACACCCTCTAATTTTTCAGCCAACTCTTCTAATGTATTTGCACTCACTTTAGTCACAAATTTAATTCGATATTCATTACGCAAGATATCTTTCACCTTTGAATCAAATACTTGCCAGGCAAATTGACCAGTCTGTTTGAGAACCTCGCCGCCATATTTGGCATACGTAAACGAATGAAAATCAGCACCCTCATCTACAAATCGACGCCCTTCAGCATTGATCAATAGGCCAAAGATGTAGCTGTGTTTCTGAAACTTATCACCTACATTGACATCACCATACTCAGGAGCGTTGCGATCCCATCCCGTAGCATGGCAACCAGACCAATTGCCATATGGAGCGGCGCCAATATCTAGAGCCATTTTTAAACCATCACCTTGATTAAAACGACTGCCACGCACTTTAGCCAATTCCCAGCCGTGACCCAAATATTTGGTACGCATCTCAGGATTAGCCTCAAAACCACCACAAGCAAGGACAACGGATTTAGCATGGTATTCAAGGACTTGGTTATTACAATGGGTCCTAACACCAATAACCCTGCATCCATCCATAATTAAGGACACCACTCTGGTGTCATAAACAACATCAACCTGTGCTTTTTCAATCGACTTATCTAGAAAATCAACTAGCCCAGCTCCTCCACCGGAAACCTCAATTGGTAAACGACCAAAGAACTTGCGTCTACCCTCAATTACGGCTGATTGCCTACCAAAATTCGGCACAAATCGAACGCCCTTCTCGCGTAACCAGATCATCGTATCAAGACTTCGACGGACCAATAATTCGGATAGATCAGGATCCGTCCTAAACTGCGTTAGTCGAAATAAATCATCAAAAAATTCATCGGTAGTATTAGTACCAAAATCGGTTTCGGCCAACTCTTTTTCAGTAATATCAGTGACCTTTAGCAAATCATCAACCGAATCGTAAGCAAAACGCATAACCCCACCAGCAAAGCGGCTGTTACCGCCATGCTCGTCTTTTGATGCAGCTTCAATTACCAAAACCTTAGCCCCAGTATCTTTAGCTGCCAAAGCAGAGCATAAGGCAGCATTTCCTTTTCCAACAACAATTACGTCGTATTGATGAGTCATGATTTCTCCTAAATTTTTATCAATGTCTTTTAAATAATTTTGTCAGTGAACGCATATCGTCAAGTGATTCAAGTCCGTCAATCATTAGGTATGCCTGCTCAACTGCATCGTTCGGTATTACACCCATTGCGCACAATTCAAACTTTTTCTTAAGGCGATCTTTTGGCAAGGGATTATCGGAAGTTCGACCCAAGGGCTCCTGGACTTTTGCGCTAATAAAACTGCCATCTTGAAAATGAACCTGAACCTCGCCCCCAAAATGATTGTCTGATGAAAACTGTTTGTCGCCATAAGGACGTGCATCAATCTTTTTCATTAACTCAACGAGTTGAGGATCGTTATATGCGCCGTTACTAAAATGATCTAAAGAAACGCATGACTCCATTAATGCTCGCGCAACAACATATTGCACGCTAAATTTTGCATCGAGTTCACTTTTTGGAGTTGGCCGATTAGTATGCTGAAGCCTGCGCTCATGGATCCATACGTCGACATGCTTAATCGCCCTTGGATCGAAGGCATGCTCAAGTGCAAGACTAATTGCACAGTCGATGGCAGGATGAGTGCTGCCACAGCAAGGATATTGTTTAATGGCAATCCCAGGCTTGACAATATCAAATGGTTTAGCCCATGCATTTAAGCCTTTGGCTATATCGTAATTTCCAGCACCGTTATAGACCTCCAAAAAACCTTGGGCATGTTCAAATACATCACTAGTATTGGCGGTATAACCCGCTTTAGCAAGCTTTGCAGCTAAAAGACCTTCGCGCGCGCAACGGCCTATGTGCATCGGCTTCGTCATGCTGCCAAAATTGGCTTTGATGCCTGACGCACCTGAGGCCGCCAACGCTAAAGCAACCATGGTCTGTTCTGTTGTTAACTTCAATAAGTGCGCACAAGCTGCTGCCGCACCAAATACACCTAATGTTGAAGTCGGATGCCACCCCTTGGTGTAGTGATGAAAATTCACCATCATGGCAATCTTTGTCTCCACCTCAAAGCCCGCAACATAGGCAGAAATAAAATCTTTTCCGCTTACCTTTACTTCATCGGCTAATGCAAACAAAGCCGGTAAGATTGGTACAGATGGGTGACCGCCCATGGTATTGTTACAGTCGTCAAAATCAAGTGCATGCGAAGCGGTACCATTGATAAATGCCGCATCCAGTGCGGAATGGGTTTGTGGCTTACCAAAAACGATCGAGTCACCAATCGAGCCCATGAGAACATTGGCTAAAATTTCAGCACAAGGCTCTGAGGATCCCGCCAAAGTAACGCCAGTAGTATCTAAAATGCCAACCTTGGCCCAGTGAATAACATCTGCATCAAAATCAGCAAATGTGAGCTCCGATATTTTGGTGGCGAAAAACTGCGCGACATTGGAATCGTTCATTATCTGCCCTTCTTTTATGCCTGAATCTTCAATTCTTTAATCACTTTTCTCCACTTACTGACCTCTGAGCGAATAAATTGTGAAAACTCTTGTGGGGTACTACCTACAGCTATCGAGCCATCAGTACTTAAACGTTCAGCCATGGCTGGAGTTTTTAAGATTTTGACAATTTCTTTGTTGAGTTTATTGATAATGGCGGGTGGCACACCTGCTGGCGCTGTCATGCCATACCATCCAGCTACTTCATAACCCTTAACCCCCGCCTCTTGCATAGTGGGGACTTGTGGCAAGGAGGGAGAGCGTTGCAATGTCGTAACGGCGATAGGATTAAGCCGGCCAGATTCAATATGCCCATGAGACTGCAGAATGGTTGAGAACAACATATCAATTTGCCCGCTAATGACATCATTCATCGCCAGAGAACCGCCTTTGTAAGGAACGTGCATTACATTGGTATTTGTTAATAAACCAAATAAACCACCTGCGAGATGACTAAACCCACCAATACCGGATGAGCCGTAGGTTAAGGGCCTACCAGAACTCTTTGCGTATGCCAATAATTCAGCTACATTTTTAACGGGTAATGCTGGATTAATCACCAAAACATAGGGTTGCGAAGTAGCTTGGGTAATGGGAGCCAAATCTTTTAATAGGTCGTAAGGCTGTTTCGTTTGTAGAGTTACATTGACAGAATGACTCGATGAAATCATCGTTAAGGTATAGCCATCAGGCTGAGAGCGTGCCGCGATTTCAACAGCAATCGTACCGTTTGCTCCCGGCCTATTTTCAACAATCACAGGCTGCCCCCAAGCTTCTGTGAGTTTTTGCGCTATGGTGCGCGCCGTAATATCGACTCCTCCCGCTGGCGCAAAGGGACAAAGTAAACGAATTGGTTTATTGGGATAAGAATCAGCCTCACTTTGTGCCCATGCTTTGGGTACAAAAGCGCCTAGGTAGGCCAGTCCGCATGAGATCGAAAATTTTCGTCGATTGAAATTCATCATCATTCCATATCAGGTGAGTAAATAAGATCTGGCAAATCCCGCAGGCTCGCTAAGTCTTGCACTGAGTTCAATGCAATCCACCATTGCTTTTTGTTTAAGCACCCTTGGGTAAGTTGAAAGAAACGTTGTTGTAATTGGGTGCTATTTAAAGGTTTATTTGGTGACCCTAAGAATTCATCTGACCATAACTCGTAGACTTTCCCAGACTTTAAAGTAACCCTTAGCAAGGATGACCAAGCAGAATTTTTTTTCTCACTTTGACTAAATGGAGAAAGTTGAATATCACGACATGTTTGACGAACTAATTCGTCATGCAAAATAGCGTCATTCATATTGCCTGGCTGGTAAGGATCATGATGCAAAGCCCATGCCACACAAAATGGTGTGCTGTATTGGGCTTGTTTAATATCAGATGGTTCCCGTATCACATGGTGACTCAATACTTTTTCTGAAACCTCTAAATGTATTTGGGCGACTTGTTCCGCAATAAAGCGATGCTCACCCATCAGCACCCTTAAAGACTCAATTGGCGTGTGAGCAGTAATGTGACAGGGAAATGCCTTTAAACAAGTCTTTGAGGTCTCCCAGGATGAGCCGAGATTAGTTGTCAGGAGCTCTGCATTGGAGTCATCACAGTAGGCTTCCAGAAAACCAAAGCGTCCCTCAAGAATTGTTTCAGGTCCATCTAAACCTTCTTTAGCCAGCATTGCCGCAACCACCCCGGCCTCAGCAGCCCTACCCAAATGCAAACGTTTGACATCAGAGCCCTGATTGGATTTTGTAAAGGCCATTAAGCCGGCCGATAGAGAGCCGGCGATCCCTAATGCAGATACCATTTGTGACTCATTCAAACCAAGTAATAAACCAGAAGCAACTGCACTACCGTAAGGGCCAGTTAAACCTGGCGCATGAAAACCTTTTTTTTCACTACTGTGCAATGAGGCGGCCCCTATACGAAACATGACCTCACAGCCGGCAATAACTGCTTTTAACAAATTCGCGCCAGAGGCGTCACACTCTTCGGCTACAGCCCAAGCAGGTGCAAGCACTGTAGCTCCAGGATGCACTCCTGCTCCGGGCTTACGCAAGCTGTCTTGCTCAAAGGCATGAGAAAACGCACCATTGCAAAGTGCAGCTTGAGGAGCTGACATCCGCACACCATCCACACCGAAGAGGCGCGCATGGCCCGCAGCGCTTGTGGCCTGAGCAAAACGAAGGATCGATTGACTCCAGGGGAAGAGGCTACCGTAGCTTGCAACACCTACCGTATCAATCACGAGTGATTTAGCAGCACGTAGGACTTCTGGCGGCACAGAGTCTAAGCTAAGATTTACTGCAAAATGAGCCAGCTTTTCGGAAGCGTACATATCGCTCTCTTTCCCTATTGAAGGGTCATTAATGCGGTTAATTTCTTGGCATCGTCTAAACGTTCCAGCTTCAGAATGGATTCGCACAATTCTTCTGCCTGCAGCTTTGGCAATGCTTTCGTAGCTAAAAACATAAACTTATTCACAATGTCCGTTTCACTAGCGAAGTTATGTTCACTACCACGACCGGATTCAACAGTGGTTTTTAATACTGTGCCGTCATTCAACTCAACTTGAACATGCACCTTATGACGATATTTTGAGCCTTGCTTGGTAATAGCATCATCATGCTGGACGCGAACTTTTCCGGCTAATGCAATACGCGTAGGATCTGCAACCAACTCTTCAGTAAACTGATCTACAAAACAGTCACCCTCAAGCAGATAGGTCGCTACACAATAAGGTAGATTCAATTGTGCCGAAGTGAGCCCTTGCGGGATATAGGTCCAGCCGACATGATCCATAGTGACTTGAGAGCCGCTGACTACAATCTCCTTAATATCATCAGGCCCGAAGTGACGCTGTCCTTGCAATAGGCGTATACCATCTAAGGTGGTGTGATTGCTGCCAACGCATGAGTAAAACTTCAGTGCGATACCCATTGTTTGCCATACGCTACCGAACCCTGCTGTTAATTGCTCCAAATCAAAACGATCATGAGACCGAGAAAAAGTGGTGCAATATCCGCCATATTCACTTTCTAATACATTCTCAATACCAGTAAAGCCATTTTTAGCAAGCAAAGCACCGTACAAACCACTTTGTGCTGCGCGACCTGCGTGCATACGCTTAACCATCGAGCCATATTGAGCTGCCATTAATCCTGAAGCTTGAGTTCCTGCGATACCCAGTGCATGCACCGTTTTTTGGGTATTCAGATTTAATCCGCGAGCAACTCCGGCCGCTGAGGAAAAAACACCCAAGGTAGCGCCAGAGTGCCAGCCTTGAGCAATATGCTCTTGACCCATACAAATACCAACTCTAGGACCGATCTCATAGCCTGCAACGGCTGAGGTCAAGAACTCTAACCCATTTATTGTGCGCTGTGACTCTGCAATCCCCAATAAACCTGGCAGCACAACAGCACCTACATGCATCACGCCTTGTCGATGGACATCATCTAATTCGAAGCTTTGAATTTGCGTACCATTTACCAATACAGCATGAGGTAATGACAAGCGTTTATTAGTACCCCAAATTTGTGAGTTAACGGAGGTATCGACTGCAGCTAGCGTTTCCTGCAGTATTCGAGTCCACTCCAGCTTCTGGCCATATAAACCGCAACCTAGAGAATCTAAGATCAATAATTTGATTCTCTGTATGACCTCGGGTGGAATGTCGCTGAATTGCAAGCCGCTCACAAATTGAGCAATTCCTTTTGTATAAGGATTATCTCTTCCCGCGTCCGCCATTCCTGCCTCCTGAGTGCTGATGATTTAAACATATACCATTGTATACAATAGTATATCTTATAAAATATCACTCCCGACGTTCAAGTTTGGGGTGATGGAGAACTAATTCACCTGCAAACGACCTTCTTTTAAAAGTTTTCCGATGCGAGCATATTCAATGCGGATGTGTCGTGCAAAATCCTGAGGGCCACCACCTACAACCTCGGCCCCCTCTGTAACGAGCGAGTCTTTCACTTTGGGCTGACTCAGGGCCTTACTGGCGTCTTGATTGAGGCGCGTAATGACATCATTTGGCGTGCCAGCTGGAGCTAATAATCCATACCAAGACCCTGCCTCATAGCCGGGAAGTCCAGATTCTGCCAGGGTAGGTATATTGGGCAGCAAGGGGGAGCGTTTTGCACTGGTTATCGCCAGCGCACGCAACTTACCAGCCTGAATATGCGGAAGAATTGCGACCGTACTACTAAACATCAACTGCACTTGACCAGCAAGCAAATCGGACAATGCTGGTGCCAGGCCTTTATAAGGAATATGAACTAAATCAACGCCTGCCATGGATTCATAAATTACGGTGGCAATTTGTGCAGAACTCCCATTGCCATTAGAGGCGTAATTTAATTTGCCTGGGTTTTGCTTTGCAAACGCAGTCATTTCTTGTATGGATTTAAATGGTGAGTTTACATTTACAGCTACTACTGATGGTGCCGTAGCCAATAAGATAATTGGTGAAAAATCTTTCAGAGCATCGTATGGGATCTTTGACATGACCTGAGGATTCACTGCAAGACTCCCCACTCCACCCAAGAAAAGGGTATACCCATCAGCCTGTGCTTTCGAGGCAAGATCGGCACCCAAAACTCCCCCTGCGCCAGGCTTATTGTCCACAACCACAGCTTGCCCAAGACTTTGACTCATTTGCTGAGCAACCGCACGCGCAACTGTATCATTCCCCCCGCCGGGGGCAAAAGGAACAATGAGGCGAATGCTTTTACTTGGGTACACATCCGCATACGCGGAATCACAGGAAAAACAGAGTATTAGTAAACCGAGTGCACAAAATCGGATCCCATGCACCTTAATTCACACTCATCTTGGATTCTTTTACCAAAATAGCTGATGCATCCATTTCAGTTTTAATCATTTGATCAAACTTGGCTGGACTCATCAACATTGGCTCTGCACCTAGCTTACTCAACTGCTCCATGATGGCTGGATCTTTCATCACTTGCAAGATTCCAGCATTCATTTGATTGATAATTTTGACCGGCGTCTTCGAAGGGGCCAAGATACCAACCCAAAAAATATAAGATGAGTTGGGAATTCCTGACTCAATCGTAGTGGGAACGTTTGGCAAAACCGCTGCACGTTTATTGGTTCCAACGGCAAGTGCTTGTAACTTTCCATCCTTAATCAAAGGCAACGCAGAAACAATGGGAGAGAAGAACCAATCCACCCGCCCTGCCATAGTATCGGTAATGGCATCAGGAGTGCCTTTGTAAGGAATGTGATTTGCATTGAGCTTGGCAGCAAGTTTGAATTTCTCAGCATTCATGTGGGTGGCTGAGCCATTGCCAGCTGAGGCGTAATTTTTAACGCCTGGTTCTGCTAGAGTTTTACTCACTAGATCACTCACTGAGGTGTACCCTGCATTTGGGGATGTCACCATCACATTAGGCAGTTGCACTAGAGGGGTAATGCCAGCGAAATCTTTCAGGGTGTCATATGGCAGGCTGGTGTATAAAAATGGGTTGACCACGTGACCTGACGACTGAATTAAAAATGTATAGCCATTGGGCTCAGATTTAGCAACAATAGCAGCCCCGATCGTTCCTCCAGCGCCAGGTTTGTTTTCCACGAAAATCGAAGTGCCCAGTGTGTCACTCAACTTATTGGCCAATATACGTGCGATCACGTCAGTACCACTACCAGGGGTGAACGGAACAATAAAACGAATGGTTTGTGCCTTTGGCCACGGAACCTCAGCAGAAGCAGGACTCATGCCGAACAAAGAAAGGCTCGCAATAAACGTTAAGCTAGCCACCAAGGTTTTCAATATAATTTTTATCTGTCTCATGATTTTAATGTTTGGATGAATTGAACATAGAAACTAGTTTGATGCCATGATTAAAACAACTTTTGCAATCTGATTACTCAAATTCTTAAATTGTCTTTTTTGGCCCCGCAAAAATACACAGGAATCATTTGGGCGTAAGACAGCTTCAGATTTAGTGCCGTCGTCGAGCTCAAAATAGACGGTAATTTCACCCTCTATGACCAAATAAATCTTTTCAACATCAGAGCCATCAAAGCCAGTTTGACCGCCGGGTTCGTAGACACTCATCCCCATCCACATTTGCTCGCAAGGGCTTGCTTCTTTACCTTGTAGCCGCAGACATGTCATATTGTCATGATTGGGGGCTATATAGGTTTTAGCCTCATTAAATCGGGTGATGTGCATCAGAACTCCTAATGGTTTAAGTACAACTAAAAGAACTACATCTGAAAGACAATCCGCTTATCAGAGCCACTCAATACAAGCTTATAGGCTTCATGTGCATTTTGGAGAGTGAAAACCTGATCTACAGGGAAAGGCTTTAATTGTAAAGATTCAAAACCAGGGCGCAGCGCATCTAATAATGTGTTTGATGTAACGCAGTCCAAGGCCAGCGTATCAATCCCGACATAGGTATGCATGCCACGATAAAAAGTAAAGATATCAAATGGTACAGCGCGATCCTGAGTGGCGATGAAAATTTGTGTGCCGCCCTTGGCTAATGATTTATTGGCTGCCTCAAAATAAGCACTTCCAACAGTGTTGTAGATAATGTTGGCGCCTTTGCCATCGCTTAATTGAAGAATCTCTTGAGCGATTTGTTCGGGGGATAAATTACTAGAATTCACGACCTTAACCGGCGAGCATGCAAAAGACTCAAATGCGGGCTTACGCTGCACTGCAATCACTTTTGCTCCATACATTGCAGCGATTTGTATAGCAGCTTGCCCCACTTTACCGTTGGCACCCATCACAGCAACAGTCATCCCCGCTTGAGGCAAACCACTCCGACGATAACCTTCGTATGCAGTCACAAAAGGTACACCAATTGCGCCAGCCTCTTCGATGGTGATATTCATAGGGCGCAGACGTAAGGCCCCTACTGGGAGATTTAAATAACTACCGTGCGAGCCATCCCGCGTAATGCCAATATCACCACCAGATCCAAAAACCTCTTTACCAATCCACTCCGTTGGGCCATCAATCACCACCCCTGAAAAATCACGACCAGGGGTTCTCGGAAAAACTGCCTTAGGCATAATTCCGAGGGTAGCCTTTGCATCACTGGGATTAATAGCTGCAGCCTTGACCTGAACCAATGCAAAACCAGCTACAGGTTTAGAGGGGGCCTGCTCCACCAAATCCAGTTTGAGCTCGTCGATAGAAGTAGCTTTTTGATTGACGCGTAAAGAGAGATTCATAAATGAAATGATTTTCAGTTTGGTTGAAATTACAGGTGGCGACCGCCATCAATCACGATGCGAGTGCCAGTTGAGAACCGTAAGCGTGTTGCACAGGCCTCAATTGCTGAGGCAACGTCATCTGGAATACCAATTCGCTTTAAGGCTGTAGTAGCAGCCGTTTTCTCATTAAAGTCACTGCCGCGACCTGGCACAAAAGCAGAATCTACCACTCCAGGTGAAACGCAAAGAACGCGAACAGTAGGTGCAAGTGCCTTGGCAAGTGTTTCGCTCACGATGTCCAAGCTAGCTTTTGCTGCAATATAGGCCAAGCTACTTCCAACACCCGTAAAGGCAGCAATGGAAGAAACGCTCACGATTAAGCCATCTCCACTCTCTTTTAATAAAGGCAAAAAAGCACGAATCGATGCAATTACCCCGCGGAAATTTGCCTTCATAACATCGTCAATCAACTCATCTGTTAAGTCATCAAGGTTGCCAGGTGCTACCGGTTTAGTAAATCCAGCAGAGTTCACCAAAATATCGCAACGACCAACACGATTGCGAACTTCAGTTGCTGCCGCTATTAGAGTGGACGAATCTGTAATCGACGCATTAATACAAAAGTGGCCGCTACCAGGCAAAAGGCTAAGTTGGCTTTGACCCTTTACCAAAGCATTGCGGCTAATCAGCACACAGGTAGCTCCTAATTTTGATAAGCGCTGTGCCGTCGCAAAACCTACTGCACCGTTGCCGCCAATAATCACGGCAACTTTTCCATTTAAATCATCGACCGACTGAAAACTGCTCATTTAAAAACTCCTAAGGGATGGGGGGAGCTGGAAAAACCATTTCGCCAGCTTGCAATACAAAAGAATGATTAAGCTGACAAACACCGCTAACTGCATCAGTGCGATATTCACCAACCAATTGTTTGGAAACTCCGAAGACTGGATCACTATCTAAGTTTGTATCGGTAGAGTCAAAAACTTGAGTGATCAATACTTTGTAGCCGGGCTTTGAAATCATAAAATGAATGTGGGCAGGCCTATTAGGATGACGCTTCTGAGCACGGAGTAATTCCCCGCAGGGACCATTCGTTGGCACCGGATAACCCGCTGGACGAATGGAGGTAAAGAAAAACTCACCCCTCTCGTTCGTCTCGAATCTGCCACGCAAATTCATATCCACCTGTTGATCGTCTTGGTTTTCATAAAAACCAACCGGCGAGGAATGCCACACATCGACGATTGCCCCAGCGATAGGCTTCTTGAACTCGTCGTATATGCAGCCACGCACCTCGATAGGCTGACCACCCAAATTACTTCTTGAAATATTTTCACCCCAAGCGCATAAGGGAGCATTCTTACGCCAGAAAGGGCCAAGAAGTGCAGCGTAAGATCCACCATCGAGATCGAGATTATTAATCGTTGATACCAAAGAGGAAACACCCAAAATATCTGCAGCAAGAACGACTTCATTTGTGTTCTTGCCAGTGGCTTGGCCAATCCCAACAATAAATTGAAGGGCTTTCTCAAACTCCAATTCGGTTAATTGATTTTCAAGCACAAATTGATGCAAATGAGTGGTAAGCGAAATAATTAAGGTTTTAAGACGTTCATTCTCTGTACTTTGCATTGCTGCAGTGGTGATATCCAAAATTGATTCAGGGCTAGTGATCAGCGTCATAAGCAATACTCCTAGAGAGTGGGTCTTCTCAATTGAATGAGTTGATCAGGGCCAATACTGAAATAATCGCCAGGTCCGCCAGCCCTTAAAACATGGCCTGCATGCTCGGTTTTGTAAATACCCTCTGCTAGCAAACTTTGAGCGATATGAATTTTCACCACTTCACCCATGACCAGCCAAGCATTAATCGTTCCACCCTCTTTATTCAGGAGCTGAGAAATGCTGGTTGTGCGACATTCGAAGGTCACAGGGCTTTCTAGGACACGAGGGACAGAAATCAATTCTGAATCCAACGGAGTTAGTCCCGCGAAGTCAAACTCACTTTGCTCTGGCGGCAAGGGTGCGCAAGTTTGATTCATTCTCTCCAGTAAATCCAGGGTAACCAAATTCCAAACAAATTCACCAGTCTCCTCGATATTTCTCAGGGTATCTTTCAGACCAACGCTTGAAAAACCAATAATAGGAGGAATATAGTTAAAGGCATTGAAGAAGCTGTAGGGTGCCAAGTTCAAAATACCGGATGCGCTTTTACTGGAGATCCAACCAATGGGGCGAGGCCCAACAATCGCATTAAAAGGGTCGTGCGGTAAACCATGGCCCAAATATGGCTCATAAGAATGGCTCGCTGTCTTCATGGCGCTGTCTTCATAAATATCTCAAGCTCAAAACACATCCTTATTAACCGCATTGGTGCAGGAAGAGAAACTGCAAGCTCCCAATATTAATCTATTTTAAACGCTCGTTTAATTGGGATTTAAGCCCTATTTTCCAACCTAAAATGCCTAAAATCAATATTTAGTCATTTTTTGATTGAACAGTAGCTCAATTCAAGATAAATTAAGATCAAAATATCCGCGTCAAAACGAGATTCCCTGCTTAAAGGGACAAAGGAGACAATATGTATTGCACTTGCACATCATCCCGTAGAAAATTTTTGAGCGCAGTTGTTGGCGGCATTGCCACTACTGCCCTACCCTGTTCGGCCGCCACCCCCAATATTCTTGGTCATCGCGATCGGATTGATACCCATCACCATTTTTTTGCACCGAGCCTGTTAGAAATCATGGTGGAGAAAAAAATAGCAGCAAAACCCGCTTTAGAGTGGTCCGTGAATGCAACCCTTGATGATATGAACAAGGCGGGTACGGCCACAGCGATTCTTTCTGCAACCACACCGCAGGTGAGCTTCTTAAGCGCCGATTTGGCTAAAAAGTTTGCCCGTGAAAATAATGAATATGCTGCAAAGCTTTCTGATGAAAACAAAGGTAAGTTTGGCTCCTTTGCCATGCTTCCCTTACAAAATATTGATGATGCCTTAAGAGAGATTGAATATTCCCTTGATGTTCTCAAGGCAGATGGCATTGGATTACTCACCAGTTACGGCGATAAATGGCTGGGTCATCCATACTTCACACCCGTTATGGAAGAGATAAATCGGCGTAAGGCAATTTTGTATACCCACCCTACTGCGGCCAATTGTTGTCAAAATTTATTACCAGATACGCCACCTACGGTGATTGAATATGGCACAGACACCAGCCGGACGATTGTGAGCATCATATTTTCAGGGACAGCAGCACGGACCCCAGATATCAAATATATTTTTTCACATGCAGGGGGAACCATTCCCTTTCTAACAGAGCGACTGCAAATGATGCCAGTACTTGATCCAAAATTGCAGGCGAGAGTCCCCAATGGAGTAATGCATGAACTGCAACGTTTTTACTATGACACTGCATGGACCTCAAATCCATATGCACTAAAATCCTTACTCCAGCTCGTGAAGAAGGATCATGTTTTGTACGGTTCAGACTACCCTTACCGCACCAGCGCAAGTAATGTTGAAGGACTGATTGCCTTTGGCTTTTCTCCTGCCGACCTGCAAATGATCACACGCAATAATGCCGTGAAGCTCATACCGCGTTTAAAGGCTTAAACCAGAATTCATCCGACTGACAAAGCTAAATAGCGAGATTTTCTGGCTTGCCCCGTTTAAGAGTGATTTCCTCTAAAATGCGGTTATGACTAAATCACCAGAACTTCTCGCCCCCGCAGGCAGCCTTGACATGCTTCGGACTGCCTTTGATTTTGGCGCAGATGCCATTTATGCAGGCCAACCACGTTACTCGCTGCGAGTTCGTAATAACGATTTCGGGAAAATCGAAGTCCTTAAACAAGGTATCGACACTGCGCATGCATTAGGGAAAAAGTTTTATTTGGTTTCTAATTTATTACCTCATGGCGGCAAAACAAGGACTTACATCAAAGATATGTCCCCCGTCATTGCGCTAAAGCCTGATGCACTGATCATGTCAGATCCAGGTCTCATCATGATGGCAAGAGAAGCATGGCCAGAAATGCCGATTCATTTATCGGTGCAGGCCAATACTGTCAATGGAGCTTCTGCTAAATTTTGGCGGTCTGTTGGTATTAGTAGAGTGATTTTGTCGCGGGAGCTTTCCTTTGATGAAATCGCCGAAGTACGGCAAGACTGTCCAGAGATGGAGCTTGAGGTCTTCGTGCATGGAGCCTTATGTATCGCCTACTCTGGTCGCTGCTTACTTTCGGGATATATGTCACACCGCGACTCCAATCAAGGTGCCTGCACTAATGCTTGTCGCTGGGACTACAAGGTCAAACCGGCGCAAGAGAATCCAAGCGGTGATGTAGTTCTACTTCAAGAAAGCAAAAGGCCTGGCGATCTCATGCCCATGGAAGAGGATGAGCATGGCACTTACATCATGAACTCAAAAGATCTTCGTGCTGTTGAGCATATTGAAAGACTAACGGCGATGGGAATTGATTCTTTCAAAATTGAGGGTCGTACTAAATCACCTTACTATGTGGCGCGTACCTGTCAATCTTATCGCACCGCCATTGATGATGCAGTTCAAGGCAAGGCATTTAATCCCACTTTGCTAGGCAACCTCGAAGGCTTGGCCAATCGGGGCTATACCGATGGCTTTTATGAACGCCACCATGATCACGAATATCAGCTTTATATAAGAGGCTATTCGCTATCGGGTAGAAGTCTTTACGTTGGGGAAACCATGGAAACCGATTTGGCCTCTGGTCGCGTGAAGGTGGATGTTAAAAATCGCTTCTCCGTTGGCGATAAACTGGAAATCATTGAACCCCAAGGCAATCAAGATCTCGTGCTGGAGTATATGTGGAATATGAAAGGTGAGCCCATACAAGTTGCGCCTGGTTCAGGTCACTTTGTCTGGATAAAACTTCCCCTAAGAAGCACGCATGCCTATATTGCTCGCTACACCAATGAGCCCGCTAAAATTGAAGCAAGCGCGTGCTGCAATGGCGAAGCCGGATGTTCAGTTGAGTAATCCCCCTACTGCACAACAATAGTGGCACCTTGCCGAAGTTGATTTAAAAACTCATACTGCTTTTTCTGGGTTAAGCCAGCACGAATAGATGGCTTTGCCTGCTCAAAAGTTGGGGGCTTGGTCGTTTTTTTATCTTCTAACTTCACCAGATACCAGCCTTGTGGCATCTTAATCGGTAACGGTGAAACTTGGCCCTTGGAGAGCGCAATCAAAACCGAGGCAATCTGGGGTGGAACCTGACCAGCCTGAACCCAACCTACCGCACCGCCCTGAACTTTATTGGGGGCTAGGGACATGCTGCCGGCAACTTTATCAAAAGGCTCACCTTTTTTGATTCTAGCTAAAGCAGTCTTAGCGTCATCCTCGGTAGCAACAGCAAGATCACTAACCTTGTACTCAACAATCATATTTTGAGGCCCCAGTGAGGCTATCTCGCGGTCATATTCCGCTTGAATATCACTATCACTTACTGGATTTTGGGCGATATAAGTCGCCAGCTCGAGATCAGCCAAATAGTTTTGCCGAATTTGTGCTAACTGACGATTGGCCTTATCGGAATTGGCCAAACCATCGCGGTCAGCCTGCTGAGATAGGAGCGTGATTTCAATCAGCTTACCGACGACAGCCTTACGTAGCTCAGGAGAATCTTTTTGCCCCTGAGATAGTGCAATTTGAATGCCTTGCTCAACAGCATCATTACCAATAATGAAGCCATTCACACTAGCAGCCGCGTTGGGAGGCAGACTGCTCTGAGTGTAAGCCAGTTGGGAGAATGCAGCCAAGCTTAAAAATGACACTGCGATACTTAAAAGGTATTTTTTCATTCAGAAATCTTTCGGATGATGTAGGCTCAATCTTAACAGCCAAATTGGTATGAAACGAGCTTTGCACCTTCGTTGATCAGGCCAGCAATTACAATCGACTCATGAATACCAGCCCAAACCACCCTGATCAATCACCCAGTATTGCGCAGCGCCTTGAAGGCGAGGCCAAAAAAGCTTTTGTTTTAACGCTCTACTTGGGCGCATGGTTTTGTGCCATCACCTTCCTAGCGGTAACGACCCTAAGAGAGAGGCCGATCCCTTTGAGCATTTTTGGACTTGCTTTAATTAAAGCGGGGATTTGCGCCAAATTCATGCTGATTGGTCGGGCCGCCTTCCCTATTGGCATAGATAAGTTGCGGGGCATTATCCCCTCACTGTTAGCTCAGTCAGTGGTTTATTCGATCATCGTCTTGATATTGAGCTACCTAGAATCAGGTGTTGACGGACTTATCCACGGTCGCAATTTCATGGCGTCATTGCTTGGCTTTGGCCATTCTGACCCGCTCTATATCCTCGCCCTTGCAATCTTGTATTGGCTCATTATTACCCCCTATCTATTATTTGTAACAATGAAAATGGCGCTTGGCGATCCGACACTCCATCAAATACTCTTTGGATCAAAAAAGTAAGCAAACTAAAGTGTTCGCAATTCCCGACGTAGAACTTTCCCAATATTAGATTTGGGTAACTCTTTGACAAAGATAATTTTTCTAGGGCGTTTATAGCTAGTCATTTGCGCCTTGCAATACTGAATCACCACCATCTCTGTGAGATGGTCATCATCTTTGACGATATAGGCCTTGACGACTTCTCCCAATTTTCGATGGGGTGAGCCAATCACGGCACACTCCCGCACTCCAGGCATATGCAGAATGACTTCCTCAATCTCATTCGGGAAAACTTTAAAACCAGCAACTACGATCATGTCCTTCTTGCGATCGACAATTTGAAGAAAACCTTCATCGCTCATGATGCCAATATCACCTGATTTAAAAAAACCATCAACGGTGATAAAGCGCTTTGTTTCCTCTACTTGATTCCAGTATCCAGCCATGACTTGCGGGCCTCTGATACAAATTTCTCCTGGAATACCATAAGGCATCTTAACGCCATCATCATCCAAGATCACGATCTCAGTGCTCGGTATCGGCATGCCAATCGAACCCGTAAAACTATCAACCAAGGGCGTATTGACACAAACTACTGGGGAGGTTTCTGATAAACCATATCCCTGTGCGATAGGTATACCAGTCAACTTGTGCCATAGATCTGCGGTCTTTTTCTGGACCGCCATTCCGCCACCAATAGCCACCAGAAGTTTAGGAAGCTTTACTTTTAAGAATTCGGGTCGATGAATTAATGCATGAAACAGGGTATTGACCCCAGGAAATACATTGATCTCAGGATGCCTCATGAGGAGCTTAATAAGACCGGTGATATCTCTAGGGTTGGGAACCAAGATTAATAAGCCGCCCTTGTGCATACCCAATAAAGCACAGGCAGTTAAGGCGAAAATATGAGTCATCGGTAACGCACAGAGAAAGACAAGCTGATCTAACTTGGAATTCTTTAGGCCGGGCTCAAGCCAAACATCGATTTGAATGATATTTGCAAGAATATTTCTGTGTAGCAATATTGCACCTTTAGAGACGCCAGTTGTGCCGCCCGTGTATTGTAAAAAAGCAATGTGATCAGAGGAAATCTGGGGTTTAGTGAAGGCATGCTCTTTTCCGATCCTTAAAACATCTCTAAATCGACCACAAGGAAAATCCCATGGGGGTACGAGTTTCTTGATCTTCCGAGAAAAGAAATTGATAAGGTGTCCCTTAACCCCCAAGAGATCGCCAAGACTACTCACAATCACCTGATTTAAGGGCGCTTGGTCTTTTATCTGCTCGTAGATATGACAAAAGTTTTCTAGCAACACGAGTACTCTGGCACCACTATCTTTTAGCTGATGCTCTAACTCCCTCGGAGTGTAGAGTGGATTCACATTCACCACAACAAAACCGGCACGCAATGTCCCAATCATCGCTATCAAATATTCAGCGACGTTCGGAAAC
This sequence comes from Burkholderiaceae bacterium, assembly GCA_947447945.1. Lineage (GTDB taxonomy): Bacteria > Pseudomonadota > Gammaproteobacteria > Burkholderiales > Burkholderiaceae > Polynucleobacter. The sequence continues at coordinate 8,001 of CANFLR010000022.1, read as the reverse complement.
ATAACCGCCACACGCGAGCCAGGCTCGAGGCCTAAGGTTTGTAGATAAGAAGCAAAGTTCTGCGATAGTGCATTTAACTCATAATAAGTGAAAGTCTTGCCCATTGACTCAATGGCTAGGCGCTGAGGAAAACGCTGGAAACACTCGTCAAAGATATCAACTAAAGAATTAAAATGTGAGATATCAATCTCGTGGGGAACGCCTTCTGGATAATTTTTGAGCCAAGGCTTATGAGCATGCATAGCAATAGCCTGATTAGTGCTGTACTAGTTTATTAAGTTGTTCTAAAAAAAGTGCTTGCCCGTGATTCACTTTTTTTTGCCACTCATTGCCAGCATTTTCATTCGCATCATCCGTAATATATTTAAATGAGCGCCATGGAATATTGTGCTCATGGGCAACAGCTGCGATAGCGAAGAGCTCCATGTCCACCACATCCACTTTTTGCTCATGCAACCAGGGATCAAGCCCCGTCACAAAGCTATCGCCCGTTCCGCAAACATATATGCCACTAGAAGCATGATATTCATAAGGCTTTGGGCAAAATGGTGTACGCCCTCTTGGGGCTAAAGGTTCAGTTTGCATATCACGCTGAATCACTCTGGCAATTTCCAGCAAACCCTCTACTTGCAAATTGACCTTACCGGCGGTACCGAAATTAACAATGCGCTTAGGCTGCAATTCCGCAATCGCCTGCATTGTGCTTAGTGCAGCATTGATTTTGCCAATACCGGAATAGACAATGTTGACCCCAGTAGGCAAAGCATCACGCTTGAGTTCGGACTCTAATGCAGTAATAATGAGCAATTCTGTTTTCATGTCAGTTAATAATGAATTTATTAGATTATCTACCCGGAGTTCCAGATTTTCCAAAGCCAGGCATCCTCTTTCGAGACATCTCTCCGTTATTGGCTAATCCAGATGCTTTCAAAGCAGCTATTGAGCAATTACATGCTTTGGCAAACTATTTTGACTATACCCATATTGTAGGCATTGAATCTCGGGGCTTTATCTTTGGCTCCGCTCTCGCCCATCACGCTCACAAAGGGCTATCTCTGGCCAGAAAACCGAATAAGCTCCCTCTAGCGAGTCATCGAGAGTCCTATGGTCTTGAATACGGTAATGACTCTTTAGAATTTCAAGAATCTACCCTTGCTAAGGGGTCTCGAGTCTTATTAATTGATGATGTATTGGCTACTGGAGGCACCCTAATTGCGGCCAATCAACTCCTCAAGAGTGCTGGTTTTGATGTGTGTGGCGCGCTAACATTACTAGAAATTAATGGTCTGAATGGCTCGAGAGCGCTCAAACAACACGGCATTGCCCACCGCACTCTGCTCACTGCTTAGGGCATCAAGCCAGCAATAAAACGGTGATCCCTGGATTTCCGACTTTAAAGAGCTTTAAATGATTTTTTAAGTTTGGTCGCTTGCGCATCAGAGCATGGTATGAGTCGCTACCATATGGGACATTCTCACCGAAGTAATATTCAACTACCCGATCGGAGTAGTGGTTGTTTTCTAGGGCGTGGTGTACTGCCCATTTAATTCGACCACCTTCACCGCTAGATCCATACCCATGAATCAAAATCATGGCCTTAAGACCCATTTCACTGGCGCGACGAAGATGGATTGTTAAGTATTCTATAGCGGCTTCAACGCTAGGTCCGCCCCGCTTTAAATTGAGCTCAAGCGTATCGATCAACAATACCGGCGTTAATGGACTGCCGCAATGTAGGCAGTCCCCCATCAATTTCCTGGGGTTGCCACAGTCAGGACACTCGCAGGTATCCCTCATGAGCTAAGAGCAGTACTTCATTTCCAAGGTGCTAGCGTCTTTGGCTTTGTCATCAACCATTCTGTTCATGGCTTTCTGGGCATCATCGCGATTTTCTTGAACTTTCAGCGTCGCCGATATCAAACTGGCAACATCTTTACGAATAGCAGTATTCCCGTACTGAAGATTCTTCAGTGTTGCGACGGTCTCTGCTGAAATCTTGCATTGTTGCGCCATTAATGCCGAGGAGTCACTCACGGTATTGGCAAATGCAATGGCAGCTACAGATACACAAAGGCCTGCTAGCAATGTCTTTTTCATATCATTTCCTTACTTTTTGACCACACGTTGGACAACACCCTAAATCTTTTGCTTTTACTTTTCTGAGTGCTGCGTAAACACTTGATTCTGAGATTTCCATCTTTCTAGCCGCCTGAGCAGCACTCATTCCCTTTTCTACCCATGCAATCGCTTGATGGGTTTTTGGCACCAGTCTTTTCATAGGACTCCTTTCATGTAAGTACTATATCACAACTTCTGAAGTTGTGAAGTTGTGAACTAAAGTATTTTTAGTTTTTGACTAAAAAGCCACTGACTTTAAAAAAAATTAGCTTGAAAAATGAAAAAAGCCCCTAATAGGGGCTTATAGGAGTGAGGGAAACGCTGCTTATTCGGGTTCTATACCAGCCAAACGAACGACTTTGCCCCACTTGATAATTTCTGCAGAAATATAAGTAGCGAATTCCTTAGGAGAATTTCCAACAGGCTCAAAACCACGAGAAATGAGCTGCTCCCTCAATTCAGGATTTTTGAGTACTTCAAGGGTAGCGTGATTAACCAGATTGATGATGTCTGTCGGTGTTCCTTTAGGAGCATATAAACCATACCAAGTAGTTGCGCTGTAACCAGGTAGACCTGACTCAGCAATGGTAGGTAGGCCTGGCATCGCCAATGATTGACGATCAGAAGTCACCGCTAAAGCTCTTAGTTTTCCTGACTTTACAAAAGGCATTGCTGCCGGCATCGTTGCAAAGAAAACATCCACTTGACCACCTAATAGATCGGTCATCGCCAGGCCACCACCTTTGTATGGGACATGAGTCATGCTCACATTACCAATGGAATCAAATAAAACCCCTGCTAAGTGAGATGACGATCCATTTCCCGCGGAAGGATAATTGATTTTTCCAGGAGACGCTTTCGCTAGCGCCAACAGATCGGCTACGGACTTCGCGGGGACATCCAAATTGACTACTAAGATATTAGGGGTAATGGCTACCAAGGAAATCGGCGCCAAATCCTTCTCTGGATTAAAGGGCAATTTTTTGAAAATACTGACATTAATAGCATTCGGCGCTACGTTACCCATCAGCAAGGTATAGCCGTTGGGAGCAGCCTTAGCAACCACATCGGTGCCGATGTTGCCACTCGCCCCACCCCGATTATCGATGGTTACAGGCTGGCCTAATTTTTTGGAGAGCTCAGGCGCAATTAACCTGGCAATAATGTCAGTTCCTCCGCCTGGAGGGTAGGCAACGACCAAACGAATAGGCTTATCGGGATAAGCTGCAAAAGCGAAACTGGAGCTTAGTAAAACAAAAACTGCAAAGATGATCTTCAAAATAAAAGTCTTATTTAAGGTAAATTGTTTTGCCAGTTCTGGCGGATTCTTCAATGGCTAAGGTAACAGCAAGTGTGCGCCTAGCATCTTCTGGCTTTGCTAGGTTGCATGGCTTACCAGTAGAGACATAGTCAAGCCAGGCTCTTGTCTCATCTGCAATCGGACCAAGAAAGTCTCCTAAAGCCCAGTCTCCAGGAGTGGAGCTTTCCAAAAAGACAGTTTCAATCTTGTGATCAGAGAGGTATACATGAGGAAAACCCAACTCCGTTTGCATAATCTGATCGGTATGGTCATCATTAATGAGTAGCGTGCCGTGAGTACCTAAAAGCTCAACGCGAGCACTATGCCCAACTGAAGGCCATTTTTCTGGCAGGGCATAACTGACACCCAGGTTCACCACTGCACCATCTTTACAAGTCAAAATTGCCCAAGTCACATCCTCTGTATCGTATCCGGCCGCATGAATAATGCCCTTTTGACCCTTGGCAAAGACTTCGGTTACCGGATTGTTAGCCATCAACCAACCCATCAAATCGACGTAATAGGTTAGCGCATCCACTACAGGCGTTGCTCCCTTATTGCGTTTAAGCATGGCAAAACATTGCGAGCGAGAGTTGTAGAGACGGGCACATGCTCCTGTAATGGTTCCCAAGCGCCCTTGCACAATTTGTTCTTTGGCAATCAAATAGCGATTTTTATAGCGTCGGCTATAACCAATATGTAAGTCGCTTTGTAATTCTTGAGCCCTCTTCAAAACCAAATCAGCATCAGACTCTAGGAGAGCAATAGGCTTCTCCACTAACACCGGAAATCCCAGTTCAAGGGCAGCCATTAAAGGTTTGGTATGTTCATGCTCTGGGGTAGCAATATCAATCGCATTGACCTCGGGCCTTGTCATCACTTCATTACTATCGACACTCCAGAAATCAGCCCCGACTATTTTCGCCAACTTCTCTGCAGCTTCAGGGTTCACATCGGAAACCGCAATGTAGCCAACCGATGGATGCATCTTTGCTAACTTTGCCCTTAATGTGCCAATACGTCCAGAGCCAATGACGGCTAAGCCAATTTGTTTTTGTGTCTTCATGATTTCCTTGCAGCGCCGATCTCAATAAAAAATGGATTAACGCCAACTATTTTTATATCGAATCAATTTTTTAATACTTCTGATACTAAACAATAATGCAAAAGTCTGTAAATGCTGCTCAGCAACATTTATACCCTCTACTTCACAATAAATATAGCGAATAATTCAGGTAGGATATCACCAGAGTAAACAGATTTATACAAGCGTTTAACTTTTCCTAACAGCGAATCATCAAAACATTAAGCTGGAGATATCGACATGCGTTCAAATCAAAGAAGATTCTTTTTAAAATCCAGCGCAGCTGGGATTGCCTCTGTCGCTTTACCAAGCTACCCAATGTTCGCATCGGCAGCAGAGACAAGTACTAACGCCGAAAAAGGAAAGGATGCAACCAGAATATTGGCTCAATATGCCCTTAGCACCAGGTATGAGGATTTGCCACCGAACATCAAACGAGAAGCCGCCCGAGCATTTGTTAATTTCGTGGGTGTAACCGTGGGTAGCTGTCAACATGAAGCTGTGAATATCTCCATAGACAGTCTTAGGCCCGTTTCCGGCTCAACCATGGCAACAGTTTTAGGGAGAAAAGAAAGATTTGACGTCCTGAATGCTGCCTTCATTAATGGTGTCAGCAGCCATGTGTTTGATTTCGATGACACCCATCTCGTTACCAATATTCATCCTGCAGGGCCTATCGCTTCCGCATTACTAGCGTATTCAGAGCTCAAGCCAGTGAGTGGTCGTGAATTCATGAATGCCTTCTATCTTGGTGTTGAATACACCATACGACTGGCAAATTCATTGGCGCCCAATCACGGTCCCTGGCATGGTTCTGGCACCTTCCCCTCCATTGGAGCTGCTGCAGCAATAGGAAGGTTGATGAAGTTGAGTGAGCAGCAAATGATTTGGGCGCTCGGTCTAGCAGCATCGCAACAAGTTGGATTTAGGGACTCTTTTGGATCAATGAATAAAAGTTTTAACCCTGGTAGATCTGCAGCGAATGGCCTCTTTGCAGCGCTACTAGCTCAGAAGAATTTCACAAGCTCCAATCAAGTGATTGAATCCCGAGTTGGATGGGCAGTCACTATGAGCTCAACGCAAGACTATCAAGAAATGCTAGGTGACCTTGGTTCGCGCTATGAAATAGCCAAAGATACCTACAAACCTTTTGCCTGTGGCATTGTGATTCATCCGGCATTAGATGCCGCCATCCAGTTGAGAAACCAGTACAACTTACAAGCCGACCAAATTCAATCCATCGTGGTCAAAGCAAATCCCAACACTCTAATTCTCACCGGCAAGAAGACGCCTCAGACAGGGCTCGAAGGCAAATTCAGCGTCTATCACTCGGTTGCCATTGGCATCATTGAGGGTCGTGCCGGTGAAAAACAATATTCAGATGCAGCAGTACTAAGCCCGAAGACAATTGCCCTACGCAATAAAATTACCGTAGAGGTTGATAATGCGATACCCAAGAAATCTGGCGAGGTGACCATTACCTTGAATGACGGTCGGGTTCTGAATAAATTCATTGAAAATGCAGTTGGTAGTGTTGAAGTCCCAATGACCAATGAGCAGCTAGATGCTAAATTCTTAGATCTAACAGAAGATATTCTTCCTCGTGCGAAATGCAAATCACTTCTCGCAGATAGCTGGCGGATGGCAGAACTTCCCAGTGCGGGACAATTTGCAAAATCAACGGTAGCCTAAGATGCCGAGGATACTGAGCGAGCAAAGCCTAACAATTAATCTGGCTTGATATTTCCGCTTTTAACAACCTTGGCCCACTTCTCAATATCTACCTTAATTTTGTGCGCTACTTGATCCGGAGTACTGGTATAGACCTGGTAACCCATTCCGGTCAATTTATTGCGTAGTTCTGGACTTTCCAGTGCCTTGGAAATCTCTCGATTGAGTTTCTGAACAATCGCTGGCGGCGTTCCGGCGGGCGCCATAATAAAACTCAAGGTATCCCCCTCAAAATCAGTTACACCAGATTCATTCAGAGTCGGTATATCTGGTAACGAACTTAAGCGATTGCTACTAGTGATTGCCAGCCCTCTAAGAGCGCCCGCCTTGATTTGGGGGGCCGCCGGTGGAATGGCCGATAAACCAATTGATACTTGATTAGCAAGGACAGCTTGCAATGCAGGGCCGCCGCCTTTGTATGGGATATGAGCAATATCTAGATTCATTTTAAGCTTCAATAATTCAGCACTGAGATGAGGTCCAGTGCCACCGCCTGGAGATGCGTAATCATATTTACCCGGATTGGCTTTAATGATTGCAAAAAATTCTTTGATGTCTTTGGCTGGAAAGCTGGGGTGAACAACAATCACATTCGGAGAGCTCACTGGCAAAGCAACCGGAACAAAGTCTTTAATTGGATCAAACCCTGGGTCAGGATAAAGTGAGGGATTAATAACGAAGGTGCTACTGACCAGTAAAAGCGTATACCCATCCGGTGCAGATTTAGCAACTTGTTGAATCCCAATTTTGGAGCCAGCACCAGGCTTATTTTCAATAATGATTGCTTTGCCAAGGTTTTCGCTCAGTTGCTGCATGAGTGATCGACCAAAAATATCAGAGGGCCCTCCTGGTGAGGACGGGATCACTACCTTTATGGGGCGATTAGGATAATCCTGCGCTTGAACGATAGAGCTAAATCCAGAGAGCACTAGCAAGCCAAAACTGATCAATAAGTTTTTCAGGGAGGGATTAATAGGTAGTTTCATATTCTCTTAATAGTAATCAAGATTGTTCAATTCTGTAAATGCTGCTACGCAACATCTATATCAAATTGAGTACTCTAATGTGTGAAATAGATAACTCAGATAGCATGTAATATGTGATTTCTAGATTTAAACAAACGTTTAAAATTAGTATACTGTAATTTAATAAATAATCCGTTTTGAGGCCATCTTATGAGTATTAATCAAACCCAAACCAGTGCTGCTGGTATTGCTCCCACAGGATCCCCCGCCGTAAAAGTGAATGCAAATGGGGATTATGAAACTGGTAAGGATGCAACTCGACTGCTAGCACAATATGCACTCAACACTCAGTACGAAGACCTACCGGAGAATATTCAAAAAGAAGCTTCTAGGGCGTTTGTAAACTTTGTCGGTGTCACTGTTGGCAGTTGTCAACACGAGGCCGTTGATATTTCGATCAATAGTCTCAGACCAGTATCGACTTCAAGTCAAGCGACAATATTAGGGCGCAAAGAACGGTTTGATCCATTGAATGCGGCGTTTATCAATGGGGTCAGCAGTCATGTATTCGATTTCGATGACACCCATCTTGTGACTAATGTTCATGCAGCAGGCCCAATTGCCGCAGCATTATTGGCTTACTCGGAGTTAAAACCAGTGAGCGGCCGCGAGTTTATGAATGCATTTTATTTGGGCGTCGAATACACCATACGCCTCTCGAATTCATTGGCACCCAATCACGCAGATGTTGGCTGGCATGTATCAGGCACTCATCCCACGATAGGTGCGGCAGCGGCTATTGG
>CANFLR010000021.1 GCA_947447945.1 Burkholderiaceae bacterium | reverse complement strand
TTGGAAAAAGGCTTTCCAAAAGATCAAAAAGCATGTGCCATTGAAACGCACGATGGTTTGTACTACTCCTGGGGTGATGTAGAGCGGGCTAGTGCCATGATGGCCAACCTGCTAAAGAACTTAAAGCTTCCTAAGGGCGCGCGGATTGCAGTTCAAGTTGAAAAGTCTCCTGAAGCCTTATTTTTGTACCTCGCTACCATTCGTGCTGGCTATGTATACCTTCCTCTGAATACTGCTTATCAAGCTGCAGAGATGCAGTACTTTATTGAAAACGCCGAACCTGCGCTAGTAGTTTGTAGTAGCAAAAATTTTGTATGGCTCTCTAAAGTGGCCTTTAAGGCAGGCACCAAGCATGTCTTAACCTTAGATGACAACCGAACCGGTAGCTTGTTGGAGCGCTCTTCAGTGCAGAGCGATCGCTTCAAAACAGTGGCTACAAAAGATGATGACCTAGCAGCGATTCTGTATACCTCTGGCACTACTGGTCGTAGCAAGGGTGCGATGTTGACCCATCAGAACTTAGGCAGTAATGCGCAAGTCTTGCAAAAATTCTGGGGCTGGAAAAAAGGCGACGTCTTACTGCATGCTCTGCCTATCTTCCATGTGCACGGTCTGTTTGTCGCTGCTCATGGCGCTTTAATTAATGGCAGCAAAATGATTTGGTTACCCCGTTTAGATACAGCGCAATTAATTCACCATATGCCCAAATCTACTGTGATGATGGGTGTGCCGACATTCTATGTGCGCTTACTGGCAGATCAGGGTTTCACAAAAGAAGTCACCCGCAATATGCGCTTGTTTGTTTCGGGCTCTGCACCGTTGCTGACCGAGACTTTTAACGCCTTTAAAGAGTTGATTGGCCAACCAATCCTTGAGCGCTATGGCATGAGTGAGACGGTCATGTTGGTCTCTAATCCCTACAAAGGCAATCGTGTAGGCGGTTCAGTCGGCTTGCCATTACCTGGCGTCAAAGTGCGCGTGGTTGATGAGGCTAATAAGCCCTGTGGTGTGAATGAGATTGGCAATATTCAGGTAAAGGGCCCTAATGTATTTAAGGGCTACTGGAATATGCCCGAAAAGACCGCCGAAGAATTTACCAAAGACGGTTGGTTTAAGACGGGCGACGTGGGTCGCTGGGGCGGCTCTGCTAATGGTGGTAATGCCCCTAAGGATTACCTCTGTATCGTCGGTCGTAGCAAGGATTTAATTATTTCCGGTGGCTATAACGTCTATCCAAAAGAGATCGAGAGCTTCATTGATGATATGGATGGCGTCGATGAGAGCGCAGTGATTGGGATTCCGCATCCTGATTTTGGTGAAGCAGTCATGGCGGTAGTAGTGCCTAAGGCAGGAGTGACTTTGGATGCTCAGGCGATGATTGCAACTTTGAAAACGCAAATTGCGAATTTCAAAATTCCGAAGCGCTTAGAAATCGTTGCTGACTTACCGCGTAATGCGATGGGTAAGGTACAAAAGAATATTTTGCGTCAGCAATATACTGCTTAAAAACCGAATGCCTTGCGGCTTTCATTGAGCATGAAGGCCGCAATGGAAAACAGCACAATACTAAATACTTTTTTGAGTTGAGCGACATCGAGTTTTCTGGCTAGCCTAGCGCCAAATGGTGCAGTCACAATGCTGACTGCAGCAATGCAGACTAAGGCTGGTAAATAAACAAAGCCTAGGGAGCCAGGTGGCAGACCAGGATCACCCCAACTACCGTAGATGTAACCAATCGTTGCCGATGCAGCAATCGGAAAGCCTAGACCTGAAGAGCTTGCCATCGCGACATGGGGCCTGACATTGCACCACAGTAAAAACGGTACGGTGATGAAGGCGCCACCAGCACCAAAAATACTAGCCAAACCACCCGCAAGTGCACCAAAGGAAAAAAGACCAAGTGGCCCAGGTAAATTTCTACCGGGCTTGGGTTTGGTATTAAGGAACATTTGTAGCGAGCTGTACACAATAAAGAAGGCGAAAAATAAAGAGAGCCAAGATGTTTTGAGCGCCTCAAATATTTTGCTGCCACCAATCAGTCCGCCAATGATCAAGCCAGGACTCAAAGCGATCACCAGCTTCCAGTCAATTGAACGATGTTTGTAATGCGCCCAAATTGCGGAGACTGAGGTAAATAAAATCGTTGCCATGCCTGTGGCAATCGCCATGTGCACGATCAGATCTTGCTTAAAGCCCAGGTGATTGAAAACCACAATCATGAAGGGCACCAAAATCATCCCTCCGCCAATACCGAGTAGTCCAGCCAGAAACCCCGAGATACTGCCGCACAACATCAACATCACAATATCGCTCAGTGCCATGAATTCCCCGCCTTAGCCGCTAGGCCGTCATCCTGAACCCTAAGGTTCAAGGTGGAACGGCTACTTTGCTTCGGGTGCATTAAGAAACTCAGGGAGTGAACAGCGCGAAGCTGCCACTGTGAAGTTTCGAAACGCTCACGCCCACAATGTAAAGATCGTCCCGGATGCTTGCGCATCGGTTCAAGGAACTATTGGCCTTGGCGAACCAGGCAGGGAAAGGGTTTGCAGCAAAGTATCGACTTGATTCTCTAAAGATTGAATCTTACTTTGTAAGAGAGCGACTTCTTCAGAGTCTACTGTCGGGGAGCTCCTTTGTGCTTTGGTATCTGGTGCAGTGTTTTTCAAGGTAATGAGATCGCCAGCAATTTTGAGTGCCGCCATCATGCTCGCGCGCTCGATGCTACGGTTACCACCATTAATCGCGAGCTGAATTTGTTCATCCACCAAAGTGCATGCAGCGCGCAGCAGTGGCTCATGTTCAACACTGGTAGCGAGGGCAATTTTTTGACCAGCAAGCGTTACTTCAATGCGTCGTTGGCTCATTGTCATCCTCTAAGTTTGTTGGGGGAGTTGCTTCGCCGAGTAAATTCATTTGGCGACCATCACTTTGTTCTGGCAGCCTGCTCAAAATATGTTGAATCCGTTTTTGGGCATCCTCGATCTTGCCTTCGAGTTGAGCGCGATTCTGATTGAGGCTTTTTACGGCCTGCGCAATGCGCTCTAACTTTTCAGCGACACGCTCAACGGACGCCCTTAGGTCATCCATTTTGACATCCTGAGGGGAGGGCGGATTTTGCTCATTCATATTGGCATTGTAGCCTTGACTGCAAACCCTGCAAGCCCCTGTTTGCTTATTTCATGGCATAGCGGATGCCGGCAAAGAAGTTCGATCCCGGGGTGTTATAGCCGTAGCTCAGTTGGTAATCCTTATTAAATACGTTATTCCAGCGGGCAAAGAGGCTCAAGTCTTTCTCTAAGTCGTAATTGGCATAGAGGTTATAGATCGTATAAGCACCCATTCCGGTGCTCTCGCCTTGGTAGTCATTGCGCCTTCCAGAAAAGGTCGCACCAAGCCCCGCAGTGACTTTGGCATAGAGGTACTCTGCCGCTAGGTTGCCATACTGCTTTGCTTGTTTAATGAGTGTGCTATTGGTACCTTCATTTACTGGGTTCTGTTGGGTAAACGAGCCTTTGAAATTGAAGTTTGTAAGCTCTTTCGCCCCACTCAATGACAGGCCAGTAATTTTGGCACTTGCTACATTTGATGCGCAACCAAAATAGCCGGTGTTGACTGGGCAACCAAATTGACTGACCTGGATGAGGTTGGATATCGAGTTACTAAAAACCACCAGATGGGCATTTGCTCCGGCCTGTTCAAAATGAAGACCAGCCTCAGTATTTTTACTTTTTTCAGGCATCAAGGCGGGGTTGCCATAACCAGGGTAGTAGAGGTCATTAAAGGTAGGCGCTCGAAATCCAGTACCGTAGTTCAGGTTTGCGCGCCACTCTTTGGTGAAGAAATATCCGTAGGCTGCTGCCCCGGTAGTTTGAGGCCCATACCCCGAAATGCTGTCATTGCGAATGGAGAAATTAGCAAGATTGGCATCCCGCTTCATTTGGTAGATCAAGGCACTCGAGTTGGTATTGCGCGTTTGACTAAATCCGAGCATAGGGTAGGCCGGACCAGCTGCGTTGTAGTCCAATTGATTGCTGCTGACCGCTTGTGTTCTTCTTTCGGCGAGTACCTGCAAAATATCGGTTCCTAGTGAGATATCGTTTTGCCAGGTATAGGTGTTCTGCCGCTGATTGAGTGTGCTGTCATAGGGACCATATCCATCTGGTGTTTGTGGCGAATGATTGAGTCCATTATTGGTTTGCGCAGAAATTTGGAGCAAGCTTTTCCAAATATCCGTCATTTGATTTTTGGAGTACAGCGAGTACGTACCCAGTTGAGAGATTTGATTTTGGGTTTGCTGAAAAGTAAATTCTTGCGGGTCTAAGCCAGGTAGTTGATTGTTTAATCTGCTTTGCAAGAACTGTAAACCCAGCTCCTGACCGCGACTCCACTCCTGAGACAGTTTGCCTGTAGCGCTATCCTGAACATAGCCCGTGCGTCCACCAGGCACTAGGTAATCTTTATTGTTCGGTGCGATGGTGTTAAAACCCATCGATAGGGTTTGACTTGCCGCCAAAGCATAGCGAATTTTTTGCGCGCCTTGGGTTGAGCCACTAACACTGGCTTCACTGATTGAAGTGCCGTATGTACCATAGCCAATCGAGGCACCGACGATGGGGGGACCTTCACCTCTTTTGGTAAAAATTTGAATGACACCACCAATTGCATCTGCACCATAAAGACTGCTTTGGGGGCCAAAGACGACTTCAATATGATCGATGATGGTGAGTGGAATGACTGACCAATTGGCGCCACCGCTAAAAGAATCATCCGCGCGCACTCCATCGATGAGAACCAAGGTTTGGTTATTGGTCGTGCCTCGTAAAAAGACGCTGGCATTTGAACCGCCAGTGCCATAGCTAGAGATAGTGATACCTTTTTGCTTTTGGAGGAGTTCTACAAGCGAGGTCTGTCCTGCTTGGGCGATTTCTTCGGGGCCAATGTAGACGTTGTCTGCCAAGACATCATTGGCTTTAGTGGGGGTTCGGGTGGCAGTAACAATGACCGGATCCATGGGGGATGGGGTGAGCGCTACTAAGACCTGAGACTGATTTTGTCCTGACGCTATTGAACTGAGAAAAATGGCTGCGCTACAAAGTAGGGTGCGCAATCCACCCCGAGTGTGAATACTGAACTGCTGTTTCATGATGAACCTTCTGCCTTCGAATCACCTAGCTCACTTCCCCGTAAGCTGGGTCGAACAGAATGGTACTTTCAGAGTTCAGGCGTCAATTGCGCATCATGGCCAGGCGGCTTAGGACGCGTCATCGGCGCGCGAAGATCCCCGTCCGCAACATTCCACCTGTCTTGGCCGGTATCCGGGCTAGTAAATCTCAGAATCTGGCCTTCCCATGCAATTGACGTGCACAGTGGCTGTTTCAGACTCCTGACACCCCTCTTTTTTCAATTTGGAGTGTATTTACCTACCGTTGCGGGGGCAGCACACGTTTAGTGTTTCCCGTTTAACTTTATTGCACTGCAATAAAGCACCACGACCTTTGTATTCTAGCTCAGGGAGGGGCCTTAAAACCTGATTTAGATCATAAAAAGCCTACAATAGTGGGATGTGGAAGAGGAATTGATGACGGCATTAGATAGGCACCTTGAAAAAAATCTGATTCGCTTACAGCTCAGCCAAAATTCAGTGCTCAAAGGTTTGGAGCCAGAGATGATGGCTGATTTAGAGCGTCATTTGGTGATTTCTGACCTTAAAAAAGGTGACATTTTGTTGCACCAAGGCGTCCATCAAATGGAGCAGTACTTTGTGCTGGACGGCATCTTGAAACGAATTGTTTCTAGTGCTGATGCCAAAGAAATGATTCTGCGTTTCTCAATCGAAAAAGATATTGAAACCAGCTATGCTGCTTGGCGCCTGAAAACGGCTGCCCCTTACAGTATTGCCTCAGTCACTAAGGCTCGCGTGGCGAGGATGCCCCTGCAAAAATGGGCTGAGTTTCTGGATCAACATCACTCCCTGAAAGAACGTTTTGAGTTTGAGGTCATGCGCCTCATGAGTGAAATCATGGCCCATACGATTACCTTGCATATGCTCGATGCACCAGGCCGGGTGGAGCGTTTTGTCCGTAAATATGAGCACTTATTTGAGCTCTTGCCTAAAAAAGAGCTGGCAGCGTATTTAAACCTCTCTCCAGAGACTTTGAGCCGCCTCAAAGCCAAGCATAAAGAGCTCTTTATCTAAGCTAAATCCCTAGGGATTGGTGGATTTCAGGGGAAATTGACCGTAGTCAATGATCAACCCCGCCCCCGAGCCTAAGATTCACCTCTGCCCAAGTGAGGCGCATGTAGCCTTGTGATGCAATCGATAACTTAAAACAACTACTTATATGACAACAGACAACCAAAACACACAACTTACCGACGGCTTTCACCTTGTGATCGACGCCCTCAAAGCAAATGATCTCAATACGATTTTTGGTCTCGTGGGTATTCCAATTACCGACCTCTGTCGCTTAGCTCAGGCAGAGGGTTTGCGCTTTATTGGTTTCCGTCACGAGCAGCATGCTGGTAACGCCGCAGCGATTGCGGGTTACATGACGCAAAAACCAGGTATTTGCATGACGGTTTCTGCACCCGGTTTCTTGAACGGTTTGACTGCACTGGCGAATGCCACAGTGAACTGTTTCCCTATGATTTTGATCAGCGGTTCTAGTGAGCGTGAAATCGTTGACCTGCAACAAGGCGATTACGAAGAGATGGATCAACTCAATGCAGCTAAGCCTTATTGCAAAGCGGCTTACCGTATTAATCACATTGAAGATATCGGCATCGGTTTTGCGCGCGCGATTCGTGCGGCAGTTTCTGGTCGTCCAGGCGGTGTCTATTTAGATTTGCCAGCGCAATTATTGAGCCAAACCATGCCAGTGGAAGAGGCTAAGAAATCGATCTTCAAGGTGATCGATCCTGTTCCACGTCAAATCCCAGCGCCTGATGCTGTTGAGCGTGCGCTTAACGTTTTGAAGGGCGCTAAGCGTCCATTAATTCTCTTGGGTAAAGGCGCAGCCTATGCACAAGCCGATGCTGATATTCGGGCATTGATCGAAAAATCGGGCATTCCCTATTTGCCAATGTCGATGGCTAAAGGTCTCTTACCAGATAACCATCCACAATCTGCTTCGGCAGCGCGTTCATTTGTGTTGGCTGAGGCCGATGCTGTGATGTTGGTTGGTGCACGTCTGAACTGGTTGCTTGCTCACGGTAAAGGTAAGACTTGGGGTAAGGATCCCAAGAAATTTATCCAGATCGATATTCAGGCAAACGAAGTGGATAGCAATGTCCAGATTGATGCACCCTTGATCGGTGATATTGGCTCTTGCGTTGCTGAGTTGCTAAAGGGTATTGGATCGGTACCTAAGCCTAGCGCCGAGTGGATTGGTGCCATTACCGAGAAGAAGGATAAGAACTTGGCGAAGATGGCAGAAACACTTGCCAAAGAAGTATCACCAATGAACTTCCATGGTGCATTACGGGTGATTCGGGATGTCATCAAGCAGAACCCGGATGTGAATTTGGTCAACGAAGGCGCCAACACACTCGATTTTTGCCGTGCGATTGTCGATATGTATCAGCCTCGTAAACGTTTTGACTCAGGCACTTGGGGCATTATGGGCATTGGTATGGGTTACGCCATCGGTGCAGCAGTTACCAGTGGTTTACCGACTATCGCCGTGGAAGGTGATAGCGCCTTTGGCTTTAGCGGTATGGAATTAGAAACCGTGTGCCGTTACAAACTCCCGATTACAACAGTGATCTTTAATAATAACGGGGTGTATCGTGGTACAGATCAAAATCCAACCGGTGGCGCTGATGTTGCACCAACGGTTTTCGTAAAAGATGCCCGTTACGACAAGATGATTGAAGCGTTTGGTGGGATTGGTTATTACGTCACCACGCCAGCAGAATTAGAGGCAGCATTAACAGAGGCGATTGCAGCTGGTAAGCCAGCTTTGATTAACGCTGTGATTGATGAAACAGCAGGGACTGAGAGTGGGCGCTTGACGAACCTAAACCCATCGACTGCTAAAAAGTAATACCTAGATATCAAGATAGATTTAGATGCGCAATATTTACGAACTCAATTTAGTAACCCTTAAGGAGAATTAAACATGACCAAACCATTAGACGGTATTCGTATTATCGATTTCACCCACGTACAGGCAGGCCCTGCTTGTACTCAGCTGTTAGCTTGGTATGGCGCTGATGTGATTAAAGTGGAGCGTCCTGGTTCTGGCGACGTGACCCGCAGCCAATTACGGGATATTCCTGGTGCGGATGCTTTGTATTTCACCATGTTGAACGGCAACAAGCGTTCATTGACGCTGGATACCAAAACCCAAGAGGGTAAAGAAGTCTTGGAAAAAATGATCAAGACCTCTGACGTGATGGTTGAGAACTTTGGTCCAGGTGCTTTGGATCGGATGGGCTTTAGCTGGGCACGTATTCAAGAACTGAACCCAAAAATGATTATGGCTTCCGTTAAAGGTTTTAGCGATGGCCACTCATATGAAGACTTAAAGGTTTATGAAAACGTGGCGCAGTGTGCTGGTGGCGCTGCTTCTACTACTGGTTTCTGGGATGGTCCTCCAACCGTATCCGCTGCAGCATTAGGCGATAGCAACACCGGTATGCATTTGGCGATTGGCATTTTGACAGCGTTGATGCAGCGTCAAAAAACTGGTAAAGGTCAAAAAGTATCTTGCTCTATGCAAGATGCAGTCTTGAACTTGTGCCGCGTCAAATTGCGCGACCAACAGCGTTTGGACAAAATTGGCTACCTCGAAGAGTACCCACAGTATCCACATGGCTCATTCACTGATGTTGTTCCCCGCGGCGGTAACGCTGGTGGTGGCGGTCAGCCAGGTTGGGTTTTGAAGTGTAAAGGTTGGGAAACAGATCCAAATGCCTATATCTATTTCACGATTCAAGGCCATGCTTGGGAGCCAATCACCCGTGCTATTGGTAAGCCAGAGTGGGCTACTGATCCAGCCTACATGACTGCTGAAGCACGTCAAGATAAGATTTTTGACATCTTCGCAACAATTGAAGAGTGGCTTAAAGACAAGACCAAATACGAAGCTGTGGACATCCTGCGCAAGTTTGATATTCCTTGTGCACCAGTTCTCTCCATGAAAGAATTGGCTGCTTCACCAGACCTGCGTAAGAGCGGTTCGATTGTTGAAGTGGATCACAAAGTGCGTGGCAAGTATTTGACCATTGGTAGCCCGATTAAGTTCTCTGATTTGACGATTGAAGTTGGTCCATCACCAGTCTTGGGTGAGCATACCGATGAAGTTTTGGCTGATCTTGGCTATAGCGCTGATGACATTGCTAAATTGCATACTGCTAAAGCGGTGTAATGCAGGATTAGTTGGCTAGCATCTGTGTGGCATGACTCAAAGGCGCCTCTCGTAGGCGCCTTTTTTATTCCCCTGCAGCTCTGAAAAATGGATAGACTAGGAATATGAAAACAAACATCAATCTCAATCAACTGCTTGATGAGATTGGGGATGCGGTGATTGTGGCTGACGCCAAGGAAATCATTGTGCTGTGGAATGCCGCCGCCACTCGTATCTTTGGTTATTCCGAAGAAGAGGCCCTGGGTAAATCTCTGGAGCTCATTACTCCCGAACGTCACCGTCACAGACATAGTGAAGGCTTTAGTCAGTCTATGGCAACCGGCACTACTCGTTATGGCAGTTCCTTATTGAAGGTTCCTGCCAAACATCAAGATGGTCACACCCTTTCGATCGCTTTTACAGTGGGTATGCTGTTTGATGAAAACCACCAAGCCACTGGTGTGGTGGCAGTCATTCGGGATGAGACCGAGCGCTTTGCCCAAGAGCGCGCTCTAAAACAGCGTTTAGCCGAGTTAGAAAACCCTCAGTCCTAGCTCAAAAAGCCCTCTCTGCGGGGTTTTAGAGGGTGAGCGCCTAAAAATGAGGCATTCATGATTTGCCAGAATCGCTCGCTGGTAAAATTTACCCAATTCAAAATTTAATCTTATTAGGACTTCATTCATGGCAAAAGCATTAGAAGGGGTGAAAATCCTGGACTTTACGCATGTTCAGTCTGGGCCAACTTGCACGCAATTATTAGCTTGGTTTGGGGCTGACGTGATCAAAGTAGAAAAGTCGGGCGAGGGAGATGCAACGCGCGGTCAATTGCGCGATATTCCGGATGCCGATAGTTTGTATTTCACAATGCTCAACCACAATAAACGGTCAATTACGGTCAATACTAAAACCCAAAAAGGTAAAGAGATTTTAGAGCGCTTGATTAAAGAGTGCGATGTCTTGGTGGAAAACTTTGCTCCTGGCGCATTAGATCGCATGGGTTTTTCTTGGGAGCGGATTCAAGAATTAAATCCGATGATGATCTTGGCGTCTGTCAAAGGTTTTGGTCCCGGTCCTTATGAGGATTGCAAGGTGTATGAAAACGTCGCGCAGTGTGCTGGTGGCGCCGCTTCAACCACAGGCTTTGATGATGGCCCTCCTTTGGTCACTGGTGCGCAGATTGGCGATAGCGGTACGGGTTTGCATTTAGCCCTCGGCATTGTGACAGCGCTCTATCAGCGGACCCACTCTGGTCGTGGACAAAAAGTCTTAGCTGCGATGCAAGACGCCGTTCTGAATCTCTGTCGCGTGAAGTTACGCGATCAACAACGCCTGGACCGTAACGGTGTTTTAAAAGAATATCCACAGTTTCCGAATGGAAGCTTCGGAGAATCGGTACCGCGTGCTGGCAATGCCTCTGGTGGTGGCCAGCCGGGTTGGATTTTGAAGTGTAAAGATTGGGAAAACGATCCGAACTCGTACATTTATGTTGTGGTGCAAGCCCCTGTTTGGGAGGCAATTTGCAAGGTGATTGGTCGGGAAGACTGGATTACCCATCCGAATTTTGCTTCGCCCATGGCGCGCTTGCCGCACCTCATGGAAATCTTTGCTGAGATTGAAAAGTGGACTTCCACTTTGACGAAGTTTGAAGTCATGGATGTCCTCAATCAATATGATGTTCCTTGCGGTCCCATTCTGTCGATGAAAGAGCTGGCAGAAGAGCAATCTTTGCGTGATAGTGGCACTGTAGTTGAGGTTGATCACCCCACGCGTGGCAAGTATTTGACGGTTGGCAATCCGATTAAATTATCCGATAGCGAAACAGTGGTGACGCGTTCGCCATTATTGGGTGAGCATACCGATGAGATTCTGAGTGATCTCGGTTTTACAACAGATGAGTTGATTGCTTTACGTCACGACAAGGTCATTTAAGATGCGGGTTGCGTTGATTGGGAGTGCCGATTTTGGTAAGGCCGCTTTAGAGGCCTTTTTAGCGCGCGGCGATGAAGTGGTTGCGGTGTTCTGCCCTCCCGATAATCCTAAATCTAGCAAGCCCGAGGTTTTAAAAGAAGCGACCCTGGCAAAAGGTCTGACCCCTCTGCAATTTGCTTCCTTAAAAAGTCCTGAAGCAGCCCAAGCCATGATTGATAGTAAGGCCGATATTTGTGTGATGGCTTATGTTTTGCAGTTTGTACCACAAGAATTGGTCAAGATTCCGCGTCACGGCACCATTCAATATCACCCCTCGCTATTGCCAAAATATCGCGGTCCTAGTGCGATTAATTGGGCCATTGCGCTTGGCGAAAAAAAGACCGGCTTGACGATTTTCCGTCCGACAGATGGTTTGGATGAGGGCGCAGTCATCTTGCAAAAAGAAGTCGCGATTGGACCAGACGATACCTTAGGAAAAATTTATTTCGACCATCTGTTTCCGCTAGGTATCCAAGCGTTATTGGAAGCGGCAGATCTGGTGGTGGCAAATAACCATAGTGAGCTAGTACAAGATGAAGCTCAAGCAAACTATGAAGGGTGGTTTGATGCGAAGGCTGCAGAGATTCATTGGGGTAGCCATATTACTCAGATCTATAACCTGATTCGTGCTGCCAATCCAGCGCCAGGTGCGTGGACAAAGTTTGGTGAGCAAAAAGTACAGATCTTCGATTGCCATCGGCACATTGTTCCGACCTTTGGTGCAGTTCAAGGTAAGCCTGGTGAAATCACTCAAATTACCCTGGACTCATTCTTTGTCAGTTGTCATGGCGGGCAAATTGAGATCCTCAAAGCTAAAGGCGCTGCCGGTAAAGTCAGCGGTGCTGAGTTGGCAAAAGATCTTCAGGTGCAGATCGGTCAGTACCTCGGATAATTTAAGCTGGTTTAAAGTTTGCGCTGAAATTTTAGATACAAGGTGCTAGCAACACCAATGAGGCATCCTGCCGACAGCGCCAAAGACCAATGGATGCCGATCATTCCGCCAATGAGTCCTACAGTGATGCCTGCGCCAGCTCGCATACCCAGTGCCGCCATATTAAAGAGCCCAATTACTCTGCCTCGAATCTCCAAGGGGGCGTTGATTTGTACGATCGTCTGCGCCATTGAATTAAAAGCAAGTTCGAAAAAGCCACCAACAAATAAGCAGGCTAGGGCTAAGAAATAGTGTTGAGATAAGGCAAAGCAGAGCAGAGATCCACACCACAGCAATGCCAGCACAATAGTAGTCTTAGGGGAGATTTTGAGAAGGCCACCACGACTTTCTAGTACTAAGCTAGCCAATAATGCGCCGGTCGCATCAGCTGCTAATAGAGCGCTGTAGGACATCCCTGGATCGCCATAACCCAAGTCTTGAGCAAAGCCGGGCATCTGGGCTTGGTAGCTATTGCCAATAAAAAAGGATGCAGCACCAGCCAACAAAATCATCGAGGTGATTTTGTGTTCATGAATAATTTCTTTGGCGGTGAGGTGAATATCTTTAAAGCCCTTAAATGCGCGAGCAGGAATGAGTTCACCCAATCTAAAGCGGGGCCCACAGGGCGCATTGATGAGCCAGACCATATTGGGAAGATAGAAGCAGACATTGATCAGAATGGCAAGCTTTGGGCCAAAACCGAGCATCATCACAGCACCAACAGCGGGGCCTGCCAATAGACCAAGATATCTTGCGCTGGCAAGCAGGCGAATGCCGCTAGGTAGATTAGTCTTGCCAACGATGTCGTAGAGAATAATTTGCGTTGAGGTTTGCCATAAGACACCCGAACAGCCGTGCAAGACTAGCAGACAGATGGCTTGCCATAATTGCAGAGAGTCGGTAAAGAAAAAGTACCCCCAAGCCAATGAGCAGGTCATGAACATGGCTACGCCAATCTGAATGAGTCTGCGGGGATCAAAGCGGTCGGCGAGCGCGCCAGCGGGAACTGAAAAGACCAAATACGGCAGCCAATGGGAGATCACTGCAAATCCACCTAGTTCAGGTGAGTGAAATTTCTGGAACATCATCCAGTAGCTAATCACGTGCTCTATGTTATCTGCCATCATCGTTAGCAGATACGCGCCAAGCAAAAAGCGATAGGCCGGAATCCTCAGAGCTGCAAAGGAAGGGGAATGGTGTTGTGGCATACAGGCCTTATTACTTAAAGGCAGAGAGATTGTTGGGTGGAGTCACGCAGGACTCGCGTTCAGATTTCTAAATTATCGATTAAGCGGGTCTTACCGAGTTTGGCTGCAGTCAGAATGACCAAGGGTTCACCCGCTTGCAAATTAGCATCACTAGAAGGTGCCAAGTCACTTTGCTGGCGAATCGCAATGTAATCCGGTTGCCAGCCACGACTAGTTAATTGTGCGACGGCTTTTTTCTCGATCGCGCTCAGTGCTTCTGCGTTGCGTTCTTTTAAATCGAGCACTTGCTTACGCACTTCATTGAGTAGCTTTTGGAGTTGCGGCGCTTCAGCCCGTTCTGCAGTTGAGAGATAGGTATTGCGTGAGGAGAGTGCGAGACCATCTTCAGCGCGGATAGTTTCGCCGGGAACAATATCAATCGGAATTGCAAATTGTTTTGCCATTTGGCGAATGATCATCAGTTGCTGATAATCTTTTTTGCCAAACACAGCCACCTTGGGCTGCACGCAAGAAAAGAGTTTGAGTACCACAGTGCAAACCCCTTTAAAGAAGCCAGGACGAAACTCTCCCTCTAGGATGTCACCTAGTTGTTGAGGTGGATCAACACGGTACTCCTGGGGTTGAGGATAGAGGTCTCGCTCAGTAGGGGCAAACAGGATGTAAACCCCTTCCTTCTCAAGTTGATCGATGTCTGCCTGCATGGTGCGAGGGTAGCTATCGAAATCTTCGTTTGGTCCAAACTGTAAGCGGTTCACAAAAATACTAGCCACGACCGGATCACCATGCTGCCTTGCAAGACGCATTAAGGAGAGGTGGCCTTCATGGAGATTGCCCATGGTTGGTACAAAGGAGGCGCGATTTTGGCCGCGCAAGTGATCACGCAACTCTTGAATATCGCTAATAATTTTCATGCAACGGGTGTGTAGGCAAGACGCACATAAATTGGCGCGTAGGGTTCGGCTTGGGTGATTTCGACTAAAGCTTCCCGTGAAAGTTCAAGCATGGCAATAAAGTTCACGATGACCACCGGAATGCCACCACCCGACTTGATAGCGTCTTCAAATAGTTCCCCAAACTCCACAAAGCGGGTATTTTGTAAGCGACGCAGAATGCGTGTCATGAAGTCGCGAACCGATAAGGCCTCACGGGTAATAGTGTGATGTTGGTTGAGTTTGGCGCGGTGCAGAACATCACGCCAAGCCGCTTGTAAGTCATCAACATTGACTTCAGGCCAGGTAACAGCAACTGAGGTATCAACATAGCCATGGGCCACCTGAAAGTCACGGCCTTGTTGGGGAATCTGATCGAGCTCTAAAGCAGCCAGTTTCATGCGCTCGTATTCTAGTAAGCGACGAACCAGTTCTGCGCGAGGATCATCCACCTCTTCCTCGCTATCTGCTTTTTTCATTGGCAGTAGCATGCGAGATTTAATTTCAATTAACATCGCCGCCATCAAGAGATATTCGGCAGCGAGTTCTAAATTGTGATGGCGAATTTGATCAATGTAGCTTAAGTACTGCTGCGTTACCTGTGCCATCGGGATATCGAGCACATTGAAATTTTGTTTGCGAATCAGGTAAAGCAGAAGATCTAGAGGGCCTTCGAATGCTTCTAGGAAAACCTCTAAGGCATCCGGTGGAATATAGAGATCAGTCGGCAGCTTAAATAAAGGTTCACCATAGAGTTTGGCGAACGCCGAGGACATCCCATCAGTGACATCGGGGGTGCTATCGAGTAAATCAGAAAATGCTTGAGTGCTGGGTTCAGTCATTCGAATAAACGTATGCGCGTTGCTTCAATTTCGCTGCTTTTGCGCGACGTTGATCTTCAGTACTCAAAGGCTCTTTATCCCAAAGCAGGGCGCGACCAGCTTGCTGATCCCCCTCGAGGTGGGGTTTCTCAGACTTGAGTTCATCTAAGAACTGAGTGAATTCGGATTGATATCGTGCCATCACATTTCCTAAAATTCTGAATTAATTCAATAACTTATAAAATTTACCGGGGGACTACAAAGACCCTAGACCTATCATTATTAACGATTTTTGCTCTGACTTAGTCGACTTTTGCTCTCAGAGACTGAAATAGATGGTTTTTACAGGTTCGCAGCCAATAAAGCCTCAATTTGAGGAGTTTCAACGCGGGTCATGAGGTGTTTGTAGGCCTTGATGGGGTTCTTGCTGGAAAGGGGGGTGAGCACAGCGTCCCAATCCATCGGCGCCAGGGACAAAAAGTCTTCGACTCCCGCAACAACTTGGGGTAGCACTGGCTTGAGATAAAGGCTGAGCATTCTGAACGCTTCAAGCGTGACACTACAAACCCCTTGCAGATCTGCAGCACGCTCCGGATCTCTGGCGATTTCCCAAGGTTTGTTTTCATCGACAAATGCGTTGACCTGATCCGCTAACTCCATGATGGTGCGCAAGGCCTTGGCATATTCACGGCCTTCATACAGGGCAGCAATTTTTTCACTGGCTGCAGTGATGGTCGTAAGCAAAGCATGATGCATGGCTTCATCTGAAACCACACCGTCAAAACGCTTGACTAAAAATCCTGCGCTACGGCTGGCGATATTAATGTACTTGCCTAATAAATCGCTATTGACCCTAGCAACAAAGTCTTGCAGATTTAAATCTAAATCTTCCATGCTGTCATTGAGCTTGGTAGCGAAGTAATAACGGAACCACTCTGGATTAAAGCCGCACTCGATCACGCTGTGTGCTGAGATGAGCGTGCCGCGAGACTTACTCATCTTCTCACCATCGACCGTCAGGAAACCATGGGCAAATACATTGGTGGGCGTGCGATAGCCCGCAAATTGCAAGGTGGCGGGCCAGAAGAGAGTATGGAAATACAAAATATCTTTACCGATGAAGTGGTATTGCTCAGTAGTGGTCTCGGGCTTCACCCACTCTTCAAAGTTTAGGCCTTGAGCCTGACAGTAATTGAGGAAGCTGGCGTAGTAACCAATGGGGGCATCGAGCCAGACATAGAAATACTTCCCAGGCGCATCCGGGATTTCAAAACCAAAATAAGGGGCATCCCGCGAGATATCCCAATCGCCCAGTTTGCTCTCGCCAGGCTGACCGACCCACTCTTTCATCTTGTTGCGCGCTTCGGGTTGCAATGGGGTTTTGACTTGAGTCCAATCGCGTAAAAAAGTTTCACAACGCGGATCAGATAGTTTGAAAAAGTAATGATCCGAAACTTTCGTAACCGGGGTGGCGCCACTCACTACTGAAAAAGGATTCTTGAGATCGGTTGGGGAATATGTTGCACCACATTTTTCGCAAGAGTCACCGTATTGATCTTTTGCGCCACACTTTGGACACTCACCTTTAATGAAGCGGTCAGGCAGAAACATTTCTTTGACGGGATCGTAAGCCTGCTCAATCGCACGTTTTTCAATCAAGCCCGCATCGCGCAGTTTGAGGTAAATACTCTGTGCTAACTGTTCGTTTTCTGGACTATCGGTGGTGTAGTAATTGTCAAAAGAAATCAGAAAGTCATCAAAGTCGCGCTTATGTTCTTGCCAAACATTGGCAATCAACTCTTTTGGGGTGATTCCTTCTTTTTCAGCGCGCAGCATGATTGGTGTGCCGTGGGTATCATCAGCGCCGACATAGTGCACTTCATGACCGCGCATTCTTTGGAAGCGGACCCAAATATCCGTTTGTACATATTCCACCAAATGCCCAATATGGATTTGACCATTGGCATATGGGAGGGCAGAGGTAATAAGAAGACGGCGTTTTGGGCTACTCATGTAAAGCTAACTTAAAAAAATAAATACAAAAAATACGGTCAGAAAGGCGCTGATAAACCATGAACAGATTATGGTGCTTTGGCTTACTTGAGCAGCCATTTTAGTCTGCGGTTAAAGTGGATACCGATTTGTATCTCATTAAAGTGATTTTTTATGGCCCTCCCTCACAAAATCCAGATGTCTCACGCCTCCGTGCCGCTCGTGCACGAAGTGGAGATCATGGATGAAGCAGGGCGCCGCAAAACCACCCATATCCCTGGGGAGCGACCCTTGACGATCTACCTCGACAAGCGCGAGGTGGTGACCTTAATGACCTTAGGTGGCGCTCCTGAGGCATTGGTATTGGGCTACTTGCGCAATCAGCGTTTAGTGGAGTCTCCTGAGGATGTTCAGAGTATTCAGGTGGATTGGGAGACTGATTCAGCTGCGGTGATCACCCGGCGCAGTACGGTCGATCTTGAGGCCTTAACCAGTAAACGGGTGGTGACCACAGGTTGCGGTCAGGGAACGATGTTTGGCGGCTTGATGGAGGATATGGCCCAGATTCGCTTACCGGATGGCCCTACGCTGACCCAAGAAGCCATCGTCGAATTGATTGATGCGATTCGGATCCAGGACACGATTTATAAGAAATCTGGCTCGGTACATGCCTGCGCGGTCTTTGAGCGTTGTGCTGACAAGCAGGTGCGCCTCTTGTATTTTATTGAGGATGTGGGTCGTCATAATGCCGTGGACTCCATTTCGGGTTTGATGTGGCTTGACCAGCGCGTGGGGCGGGATTTGGTTTTCTTCACCACCGGTCGCCTGACCTCTGAGATGGTCATCAAAGGCGTTCAGATGGATATCCCTTTTCTGCTCACCCGCTCTGGAGTCACGCTGATGGGCTTGGATTTGGCCCGTAAAACCAATCTCACCCTGCTATCGCGTTGCTCTGGCAAGCACTTCGAGATCTATAACGCCCCCGAGAGGATCATTTTTAGCGGGGCTGGAGCGGTTTAATCCTCCAAATGGGTAGGAATTGACTTAGTTAGGTTTTACAATTCCGCCATGACTATTAAATCAGACCACTGGATCCGCCGTATGGGCGCGCAAGGCATGATCAGCCCATTTGAACCCGAGCAAGTTCGCTTGGATGCCGCCGGCAACAAAATCGTCAGTTATGGCACTTCGAGCTATGGCTATGACATTCGTTGTGCCGATGAGTTCAAGATCTTCACCAATATCAATAGCACGATTGTCGATCCTAAGAATTTCGATGAGCAATCCTTTGTTGACTTCAAGGGCCCAGTTTGCATTATTCCTCCGAATTCTTTTGCCTTGGCAAGAACGATGGAGTATTTCAAGATTCCACGTAGCGTACTGACTGTGTGTGTAGGTAAGAGTACTTACGCGCGTTGCGGCATTATTGTGAACGTGACTCCCTTTGAGCCTGAGTGGGAAGGTTATGTAACTTTAGAGTTTTCGAACACCACACCATTGCCTGCGAAGATTTATGCTGGCGAGGGCTGTGCGCAAGTTTTATTCTTTGAGAGCGATGAGGTCTGTGGCACATCGTACAAAGATCGTGGCGGCAAGTATCAAGGTCAGCGGGGCGTGACCCTGCCCAAAACCTAATCTTCAGTTTACTGACACTCTAATTCGCGAGCCTAAAGGGTAGCCATGAAATTTCGTTTCCCCATCATCATCATTGATGAAGACTTTCGCTCCGAGAATATCTCGGGATCGGGCATTCGTGACTTAGCCGAAGCTATTGAAAACGAGGGTATGGAGGTCATTGGTCTCACTAGTTATGGAGACCTTACTTCCTTTGCGCAACAAGCTTCGCGCGCCTCTTGCTTTATTGTCTCGATTGACGATGAGGAATTTATTTCTGATTCAGAAGATCTCGATCTGCCCGCCTTGAATAACTTACGCGCCTTCCTCATAGAAGTGCGCAAACGCAACGAGGATATTCCGATCTTCTTGTATGGTGAGACTAGAACATCGCGCCATATGCCCAACGATATTTTGCGTGAACTGCATGGCTTTATTCATATGAATGAAGACACCCCAGAATTCGTGGCACGTCATATTATTCGCGAGGCTAAGGTCTACCTTGATTCCTTAGCGCCACCGTTCTTCCGTGCCTTAACCAATTACGCCTCTGAAGGTTCTTACTCGTGGCATTGCCCAGGGCATTCTGGTGGCGTTGCTTTCTTAAAGAGCCCTGTGGGAAGAATGTTCCATCAGTTCTTTGGTGAGAACATGCTGCGCGCTGACGTTTGCAATGCGGTAGAGGAGCTTGGCCAACTCTTGGATCATACTGGCCCAGTTTTGCAGAGTGAGCGTAATGCCGCTCGGATTTTTAATGCCGACCATTTGTTCTTCGTCACCAACGGTACCTCAACCTCGAACAAAATTGTTTGGCATTCCACAGTCGCTCCAGGTGATGTCGTACTGGTGGATCGTAATTGCCATAAGTCAGTGATTCATTCGATCACGATGATGGGCGCGATTCCAATTTTCTTGATGCCGACCCGTAATCACTTAGGCATTATTGGCCCGATTCCAAAAGAAGAGTTTGAGTGGTCCAACATCAAAAAGAAAATTGATGCCAACCCCTTTATTCAGGATAAGAGCGTTGTGCCTCGTGTTATGACGCTGACCCAAAGTACTTATGACGGCATTATCTATAACGTTGAGATGATTAAAGACATGCTCGATGGTAAAGTCGATTCATTGCACTTTGATGAGGCTTGGCTGCCTCACGCTGCCTTCCATCCTTTCTATCAGGATATGCATGCGATTGGATCCGATCGCAAGCGTACAAAGAAGAGTTTGATGTTTGCAACGCAATCTACGCATAAGTTATTGGCAGGCCTGTCTCAAGCATCACAAGTATTGGTGCAGGA
The DNA here is from genome assembly GCA_947447945.1 of Burkholderiaceae bacterium. Classification (GTDB taxonomy): domain Bacteria; phylum Pseudomonadota; class Gammaproteobacteria; order Burkholderiales; family Burkholderiaceae; genus Polynucleobacter. The sequence goes on along the minus strand of CANFLR010000021.1, from coordinate 12,071 downwards.
TGCTGAAGATACTAAGCTGGATCGTGATTGCTTCAATGAAGCCTATTTGATGCATACCTCTACCAGTCCGCAGTACGCAATCATTGCATCATGTGATGTCTCAGCCGCTATGATGGAATCGCCAGGCGGTACCACTTTGGTCGAGGAGTCGATTGCTGAGGCGATGGATTTCCGTCGTGCGATGCGCGAGGTCGATGATAAGTTTGGGGCTGACTGGTGGTTTAAGGTTTGGGGTCCAGATCATTTGGCCGAAGAGGGTATTGGTGAGCGTTCTGATTGGATCTTAGAGCCCAATGCAAATTGGCATGACTTTGGTAAATTGGCTGAAGATTTCAATATGCTCGATCCCATTAAGGCAACCGTTGTTACACCAGGCTTGGATATCGAAGGGAACTTCGGTTCTATGGGTATCCCAGCGAGTATCGTGACCAAGTATTTGGCTGAGCATGGCGTGATTGTGGAGAAGTGCGGTTTGTATTCTTTCTTCATCATGTTCACGATTGGTATTACTAAAGGCCGTTGGAATACCCTCGTGACAGAATTGCAGCAGTTTAAAGATCACTTTGATAAGAACGCCCCTTTATGGAAGGTCTTACCAGAGTTTGTTGCCAAGCACCCTCGTTATGAGCGGGTAGGTTTAAAAGACATTTGCCAGCAGATTCATGAGTTTTATAAGGGCCGTGATGTGGCCCGCATGACAACAGAAATGTATACCTCTGATATGGTTCCCGCTATGATGCCTTCCAAAGCCTGGGCCAAGATGGCGCACAAGGAAGTTGATCGTGTGCCTTTAGATTCCTTAGAAGGTCGTATTACTGCGATGTTGGTCACACCCTATCCTCCAGGCATACCGCTACTCATTCCAGGTGAACGCTTTAATAAACGCATCGTCGACTATCTCTATTTCGCCAGAGACTTCAATGAGAAGTTCCCAGGATTTGAGACGGATATTCATGGACTCGTAAAAGGGGAAGTGGATGGCCATAGTGAATACTATGTCGATTGCGTGAGAGCTTTGGCCACTGAGTGAGTAGGAAAGTTTAGTATCCTTCAGCTTTTGACTGATCTGCTAAGGTACTCATCATTTCTGCGTTTTTATAGCCTTTAGCGAGCAGTCCAAAGACTTGTGATTTTCGCCGAGTCAGAGGAAGGCAGTATTTAATTTCAAAACCGCTCCCTCACGAGCCCTATTCCTTCTTTCGTAGGGATACCGCTTCTTTTTTTGTTTGATATGATGATTATAGAGTGCACGAAAAAAGGTCATTGATCTCGCTCTAGCCGGTTTTACCACCCATTTTTTTGCTTTGAGTATATTGAGATGCCTCATAAGCATCATTTTGTAGTCTTACACAACACCTCCCGAAAGATGAAGATGAAATTCACCAAATTGTTAAGCGTTGCCTCTCTTGGTGTGCTCAGCTTGGCCCTACTAGCTTGCAGCAGTGGCCCAAAAATCATGAGCCAGCCAATGCCGCAGTCCGGTTTCTTGCCGAATTACGCTTTATTGGAATTAATGCCAGATACCCCTAGTGATACGCGGGTATGGCGCTATCGCAATCAGTCCGTGAATCCTAGCATCTATAAGGCCGTTATCATCGATCCCGTTGCCCTCAATCAGGCGCCCACTCAAAACATCTCTGCTGAAAGTTTGATCCAGGCGAAGATTGCTTTGCAAGATTCCATGGTGCAAGCTGTGCTTGCTAAAGGTGGCATTCAGATTGTTACCCAGCCAGGGCCTGGAGTTGCGCGCATCTCTGTGGGTATCACTGGCGCAGAATCCTCTGCGGATGGTTTAAAGCCTTGGAACTTCACCCCAATTGGTTTGGCTGCCAATGCCGCTGCCTACGCGGGGGGCTTGAACGCGAAGACTCCTGCTTTGGTAGTCGAAAACAAAATTACCGATAGCGTTAGCAAACAATTGCTCGGTGAAGGTTTAATTACGGTTGAGGGTGAATCTTTCCGTACGGCCTCAGGTTCAGTGGAGTCTTTTGTGGATATGGCAAAGAAGGTAGTTGCCGCTTCTTTAAAAATCTCAGCACAACAATAAGGGGTCTCCATGACTTTCATTCGTAGAGGCATATTGATGCTCAGAGCTGTACTATGCTGCACCTGCTTAGCCATGAGTTTTTCGGTGTATGCAGATGACGCTAAGTTAAATCAAGAATTGACAGCAAAATTTAAAGCTGCCGATGTTAATCATGATGGCAAGCTAACACTAGCGGAGGCAAAAGCCGGTAACATGCCCAGAATTGCTAGTCACTTTAGTGATATCGATACTCAAAACCGAGGATATATCACTTTAGATCAACTTCTTGCGGTGGCTGATAGGCGCTAAAGCCTTATGGAACAGTTTTTAACGGGTTTTCAGTTAACGATTTTCTTGCCTTTGATTGTTTTGGCGATCGTAGTTGAGTCTTACTTCTATAAAAAACAGTTTCATCAATCCTACCCATGGCGAGAAAGTGCAACCTCTTTGGGGGTTGGCTTAGGCCATCAAGTAACCGGTATTACGAATCGTTTATTGATCCAAGGTCTGATGGCCAACTTTGTTTGGCAATACCGTTTTTTCACCATGCCAGATGAGTGGTGGGTATATGTAGCGCTATTTATAGCCCTAGAGTTTTGTTACTACTGGTATCACCGTGCCTCACATGAAGTATTTTTGATGTGGGCTACTCACAGCACGCACCACTCACCGAATGAGATGACCTTATCGGCAGCCTATCGTCTTGGATGGATGCCATTTCTCTCTTTTAGTTGGGTGTTCTTTCTGCCACTGGTATTGCTAGGATTTTCACCGCTCATGGTGTTTACAATGCTCTCGATCAATTTGATGTATCAATTTTGGTTGCATACAAAATTGATTGGCCGTTTGGGGTTTTTGGAGGGCATTTTCAATACGCCATCTTCCCATCGGGTGCATCATGCGAGCAACCCCATGTATCTTGATAAAAACTATGGCGGGATTTTGATTGTGTTTGATCGCCTCTTTGCTACTTATGCCAAAGAGCAGCAGGGCGTTGAGATTGTCTATGGGCTCACGCACCCCAATTACTCTAGCAATCCAGTCGAAGTGGTATTTCGGGTGTGGCGTGAGTTATTACAAAGAGCCTTTAAAACGCCTGGCCTCAAAAATAAATGGAGACTCATTTTTTTGCCACCAAACTCATGACATCAGCCATGAGTTATCAGCGACGATAAACTTACTTACTGGGTTTATCTAACTGAAAGATCACGGGCGCATCTTCATCTTTTGCGTTCTTGTCTGCTCCTGATGGCGCCTCTAACTTATTCTCATCGGCGTTTGTGAAATTAAAATCTTGGCTTTGTGCTACGACAGCTGGTTTATCTAAAAATGTAGTCACCAGTGCCGGAAAAGTCATCACCAGCAACACCATGATCAGTTGTAATCCAACCCAAGGTAGCGCTCCCCAATAGATATCGCTACTCTTCACTTCTTTCGGTGCTACCCCCCTGAGGTAGAACAGGGCAAAGCCAAAAGGGGGGTGCATAAATGAAGTTTGCATATTGACGCAGAGCATGACCCCAAACCAGACAAGTGCGGCGCTGGCAGCCGCCTGTGGATTGCCGTTCATCGAAACTAGCAAGACAGGCGCGAGGAGCTTGACTGCAACGGGCGCAAGCATGGGCACCACAATGAAGGCGATTTCAAAGAAGTCTAAGAAGAACGCTAAAAAGAAAATAAAGAGATTAACGACTACTAAAAATCCTACCCAGCCACCCGGTAAATTTGAGAAGAGCTGCTCAACCCAGGTGCCACCATCCACCCCTTGGAAGACGACTGAGAAACAGGTTGAACCAATCAATATAAAGACCACCATTGCAGTAATGCGCATGGTGTTTTGGTACGCCTCTTTAATTAAACCCCTGAGATTTTGAATGCTTGCCCTCCGAATCCAGGCCAAGAACAAAGCGCCCATGGCACCCATCGCACCAGACTCAGTAGGGGTAGCAATGCCGGTCATGATGGTACCGAGAACCAAGAAAATCAGGACCGCTGAAGGAATAATGCCCATGCAGCATTTTTTCCAGAGTGCCCAGCCTTTAAGAGTGAGTGCGCTCTCCGGAACCGCTGGCAACCAATCTGGACGAATACGCGATAAAAAGAAAGTGTAGAGGGCGAAGAGGGCAATTTGCAGTAGCGATGGGCCCCAAGCGCCAAGATACATACTGCCTACATCTGCGCTACCCGTTTGGGTTTTGAGTTGATCTGCCAGAACAATTAATACCAAAGAGGGAGGAACAAGTTGGGTAATGGTGCCTGAGGCGGCCAAAACACCCGTAGCGTAGCGCATGTTGTAGCCGTAACGCATCATTACGGGTAGAGAAATCATGGCCATAGCAATGACCTGAGCGGCTACGGTGCCAGTAATAGCGCCCAAGATAAAACCAACAATAATGACTGAATAACCTAGTCCACCCCGAATGCGCCCAAACAGTTGCCCCATGGAGTCCAGCATTTCTTCTGCGAGGCCACAGCGCTCTAAGATGGCGCCCATAAAAGTAAAGAAAGGAATGGCTAGGAGGAGTTCATTTGCGAGCACGCTGCCAAAAATTCTTTGGGGAATGGCTTGCAAGAACACCAAATCAAAAAAGTTCTGACTCATGGCAAGCGCAGCAAAAAATAAGCCAGCCGCCATCAAAGAGAATGCTACCGGAAAGCCAATCAACATGAAGACGATGAGACCACCAAACATCAGTGGCGGCATCCACTCTACTGAAATCATTGCCAGGGCTTTTCGTAAGTGAGATCGTCGGCAGGCAACAGATATTTCCCCTTGAGCATGCCGATTCGTTTAATCATTTCAGATAAACCTTGCAAGCTCAGCATCCAAAAGCCAAAGGGCACAATGAACTTAATGGGATAGCGTGCCAAGCCACCAGAATTCTGAGATTGTTCGGTAATTAGCCAAGAGGGGTAGAAGAGGGTTTTCCAAGATAACCAGGCAAACAAAAGGCAGGCTGGCATTAAGAAAAAAATCAGCCCGAGTAAGTCCACCCAGATGCGCCCGCGTTCGGAGAGTTGCCCATAAATCAAATCCACTCGAACATGCTCATTACGTTTGAGGGTATAAGAGGCGCCGAGCATAACGGCTGCTGCAAAGAGGTACCACTGTAATTCGAGGGGCCAGTTATTACTGATATCTAGGCTATACCTCAGCAAGGCATTGGCTGCGGATACGACACACGACAGCAGAATCAGAATTGCAGCCAAAGAGCCAAACCATTGATTGATGCGATCAATCCCCGTTGAGAGTTTTACCCAGAAGGCCATGCAATTTAGAGGTCTGTGCGACCCCGTTTAATCGCAGCGAGGACTTGGGCAGGCGCAGTGCCACCAACATGTTGGCGCGATTGCACAGAACCATCAACCGTCAATAAGGCAAAGACATCATCGCCCAGCATTTCTGGGCGATTATCCAAGCCACAAGCAAAACGCAATTCCGCTAGACTCAAATCAGTCAACATACAATTTCTGCCGACACAGGCTTTGACTGCATGCGCTACTGCTTCGTGAGCATCACGGAAGGCCAAACCTTTTTTTACCAAGTAGTCGGCTAAGTCGGTGGCGGTAGCAAAGCCTTCTTCAGCCGCCGCTTTCATGACATCCGCCTTGACTTCAATGTGGGGAATCATGTCCGCAAAAATACGCAAGGTGTCTTGTACGGTATCGACGGCATCAAACAAAGGCTCTTTATCTTCCTGATTATCTTTGTTGTAAGCCAATGGCTGACTCTTCATGAGTGTCAAGAGCGACATGAGATCGCCATAGACCCGACCCGTTTTACCCCGCGCTAATTCTGGGACATCAGGATTCTTTTTCTGCGGCATGATCGAGCTACCAGTACAGAAGCGATCGGGCAAGTCGATAAAGCCAAAGCGTGGGCTAAGCCACAATACAAGCTCTTCAGATAGTCGTGAGATATGCATCATCAGAATCGATGCAAAAGCACAGAACTCAATCGCAAAGTCACGATCCGAAACAGCGTCTAAAGAATTATTGCAAATGCCATCAAAACCTAAAATCTTGGCAACTTGCTCGCGATCAATGGGATAGCTTGTACCGGCCAAAGCAGCGGCACCCAAAGGCAGACGATTAAAGCGGGTGCGCAAATCGATTAAGCGACTCGCATCACGACTAAACATTTCGTAATAGGCCATGAGGTGATGGCCAAAAGTGATGGGTTGAGCGACTTGTAAATGGGTATGGCCGGGCATGATGGTGCCAGCATGTTTCTCAGCTAAATCCAAAAGGGCGATACGCAAGGTTTTGAGGGTGACAGCAATCTCATCAACACTTCCTCTTAACCAGAGACGTAAGTCAGTTGCTACTTGATCGTTGCGTGAGCGACCGGTGTGTAGGCGTTTGCCTGCATCACCCACTAAGGCGGTTAAGCGCGCTTCGATATTCAGATGCACATCTTCCAAGGCGAGTTGCCATTCAAATTGGCCGGCTTCGATCTCGCCCTGAATTTGAGCCATTCCTTTTTGAATATCTGCCAAATCCTGGGCACTAATGATCTTTTGGGCAGCCAACATTTGGGCATGCGCCAGAGAGCCCGCAATATCGACCAAGGCAAAGCGCTGATCAAATCCAATCGAGGCGGTATAGCGCTGCACCAACTCATCGACGGGTTCATTGAAGCGGGCCGACCAAGCTTGGGCTTTGTTGGCTAAGGAATTTTTTGATGTGCTCATAAACGCAGTATATTGGTGTAGGTCTTTGATTATTTTAAATGTTATGTCCCAAATCCCCAATTCTTCTGATAATTCCACTCTCCCTAGCCGTCTAGTGATTGCTTCCCGCGAGAGCCGACTGGCCATGTGGCAAGCCGAACACGTGCGCGATTGCCTAAAAAGGCTATATCCAGCGTGTGATGTGCAGATTTTAGGGATGACTACCCGAGGCGACCAAATTCTGGATCGGGCCCTGTCTAAAGTCGGCGGCAAGGGCTTATTTGTCAAAGAGCTTGAAGCCGCTCTCGAAGATGGCCGTGCGGATTTGGCGGTCCATTCCCTCAAAGATGTGCCGATGGTGATGCCAGAGGGTTTTGATCTTGCCTGTGTGATGGCTCGTGAGGATGCCCGCGATGCCTTTGTTTCGAATGACTATGCCAGCTTAGAGGATCTCCCTAAGGGTGCGGTAGTGGGCACATCGAGCCTGCGACGCGAGGCAGTCTTACATGCGCGCTTTCCCCATTTACAGGTTCATGCTTTGCGGGGTAATTTGGATACCCGTATGAGCAAACTGGATCGCGGTGAATATCAGGCGATTATTTTGGCCGCCGCCGGTCTGAAGCGTTTGGGTTTGGAGAGTCGGATTAAGGCACTTCTTCCTTTTGATCCCTACACTCCCGCGGCGGGTCAGGGCGCCTTGGGTATTGAAACACTCACAAAACATCCCAATATCGCCCGGTGGTTGGCGCCTTTAAGCGATTTACCCACTTTGCTGGCGATCTCTGCTGAGCGTATGGTGTCGCGGCAACTCGGTGGCTCTTGCGAGGTTCCTCTAGCAGCCCATGCAGTTTGGGAGCAAAACCAGATGCAGATTCGTTCTTTTGTGGCGAGCGTAGATGGCAAGGAAATGTGTTTAGCCGGCGCCAATGGCACTGTAAAAAATGTTGCTGAAGCGGAAGCACTGGGTTTGGCAGTAGCCCAAGATCTGATTGCTCAGGGCGCAGCTGCTTTGTTACCAAACGGATTGCCTCAGTAAGGCCAACTCCTTGAACGCTCAGACCATCGTTGTCACCAGACCAACTGGTCAAGCGCGCCAGTTGATCGAACAGTTGACGGCCAGCTTAAAGCAAGGGCAAGCAGATTTACCGCAGATTTTGTCTTTACCCTTATTAACAATTGTCCCTAAAGGCGCTGAGTCTGATGGTGCCCAGGTAGATCCTTTAGCCCGAAGTATTGATAAAGCGCTCCAAGATGCCGATCTCACCATCTTTGTTAGCCCTAATGCAATTGAATGCACGATGCGCTTATTGGGTAAATCATGGCAAGACATTGCCAAACAGATTATTCCTATTGGTGTCATGGGTGGCAGTAGTAAATTGGCTTTGCAACATCATGGCATTGGGCTTGAAGTAAATCCTACGCCGGTATTAATTCCTAAAAAAAATGAAGATTGGGATTCAGAAGGTTTATGGCAAACATTGCAATCACTCAATTGGGATTGGTCTAAGCGTAAGGCGCTCATCTTTAAAGGGGAGGGCGGGCGCGATTGGTTGGCTGATACTTTGCGATCTGCGGGGGCAAATGTTGAAGCGATATCGGTCTATACCAGAGTACCTTTGAATGGCGATAACCCTGCTTGGAAAGCGATTGAGCAGATTGATTTATCCCAATCTCTTTGGTTGCTGACTTCTTCAGAGGCCGTTCGTCATCTAGGTAAATTAATGCAAGAGCAATTTACGGAAACACTGCTGTATGCAAGTGCTATTTGCCCACATCAAAACATTGGTGAGGCAGCTAAAGCAGTAGGTTTTGGAAAAGTCTTTATTTGTGAGCCTGGAGATGAGGCCCTCATTCAAGCTAGCCAGGTTTGGCTAAGCCTGAATTCATCGCAGTGAAGCCATTGCTGAAAATTGCAGTAAAGCCGGCAAGAAGATTTCACATACCAGTAGCGGACGTCCTTTAAGTTGGTAAAGTGTGCGGCGCGCCCAGAGTGGCGAAGATAGTTGAGCGTGTCTTTTTTGACATTGCTGCCAAAGCGAGCTGCGTTTATTCAGACGGGTGATTTCTCGTAAAGCTTTTTTCTTCGAACGCTTTCTATTTTTAGAAAACAATACTGCACCTAAGGGCTTACTTCCTAAGCGTAAGACCGCTTGATTGCTGCCGGCCGAGCTTAGTGTGGGGAGTACGCTACGCGCCATGACTAAGGGGGTGCCATTCGCACAAAGCAATACTTCTCGAATGCGACAACGCTGGGTTTGTAATTGAAAATAGCGACTCTCATCGCTATTTAAGTTTTGACGGCAATCACGCAGAACCCGTACTTCCAGTTGCTGACCAATTGCCTGCTCAATTTTTTGGGTTAATGATCCCGTATCACTTAGCCAGGACTGCCACTGACGTGGCGCCTGATGAATCTCACCGGAATCGACTCGATTCCAAAGAGAACTGAGACGAGAACGGTGAGTCATGTTTAGCTGCCGCTGAAGTTTCTACGTTGACCACCCGATTTGGGTTTGGCAAAACGGGGACCAGCCGATGGACGAGAATCCCCAGAGCGGGCAGGACGCGAATCCGCTGAGCGTGCAGGACGTGAGTCAGCAGAGCGCGCAGGACGTGAGTCACCTGAAGGGCGTGAGTCACCAAAGCGATTGCCGGGACGTGAGTCACCTGAAGGACGTGAGTCAGCAGGGCGAGCTGGGCGCGAATCCGATGAACGGGATTCAAAATGATTGCCAGAACGATTGCCACCACCGCCACCACCAGAGCGAGTCTCAGAGCGGGCGCCGGAGCCATAACGACCACCGCCACCACCAGAGCGATTGCCACCACCACCAGAGCGACCACCCGGACGACCGCCCCCACCACCAAAGCTAGGCTTTGCTTGTGGCTCAAGTCCGGCAATCACTGAAGCAACGATGTCTTGCTGTGTAAAGCGTTCAATGTTACGAATCTTGGCGCGGTCACGATGCTCTACCAAGGTAATTGCAATACCATTGCGACCAGCTCGACCTGTCCTACCAATACGGTGGGTATAGTCTTCTGGTTTCATCGGTAAGCCAAAGTTAATCACGTGACTAATACGGGGTACGTCGATACCACGTGCAGCCACATCAGTTGCAACTAAAATCTTGGTGTGACCTTTGCGTAATGATTCAAGGCGACGCATCCGCACGGCTTGAGGCATTGCACCATGTAGTGCAGTAGCTTCATAGCCATTGGCACGTAAGGCATCTGCAATTTTTTCGCTCTCAATTTGAGTGCTAGCAAACACTACCGCTTGATCTAAAGTGGCATCAGCCAAAATATGCTCAAGCAATTTATGTTTGTGTGACATGCTGTCGGCCCAATGTAATTTCTGCTCGATGTTGGCATGCTTTTCGCCTGCGTGAGCAAGTTCAATGCGGGTGGCATCCGTTGTTAATTCATTTGCCAAGGCCATAATTTTTGGCGCAAAAGTAGCAGAGAACATCAAGGTTTGGTTGCGACCGGCACAACGCTTATCGATCGCTTCAAGATCATCGGCAAAGCCCATGTCGAGCATACGATCAGCTTCGTCGATAACGAGTTGTTTGACATCATCTAAGCGAATCGCTTTGCTATCGCACAAGTCGAGTAAGCGTCCTGGAGTAGCAACCACCAATAGTGCACCCTTAAGTGCTTGGATTTGTTTGCCGTAAGGCATGCCACCCATTACGGTAGCAATCCGAATCCCTTTGAGGCCACGAACTAAGTTCACTGCATCTGCGGCAACCTGTTGGGCTAATTCACGAGTAGGGCAGAGTACTAGTACTTTAGGTTGTGCGCGACCTGGTACAGGTGAGTTACTGGGGTTGGCTGCAATCAATTGATGAATCAGTGGCAATAAAAAGGCTGCAGTTTTACCGCTTCCCGTTTGGCTGCTGACCAATAGGTCTCCACCAGCCAGAGCAGCAGGAATAACTTGAGCTTGCACTGGGGTTGCCTGGGTATAACCCAATTCAGCAACGTTTTGTAAAAGTTGTGACGCCAAAGCGAAAGACTGAAACTGCGTTCCAGCGTGTTTTGAGTCCGGGGACTCGTGTTGTGTTTCTTTAGAAAAAGTCATGCTATTACACATCCCCTCTAAGGGATGTCTCCGTGTGTACACCCATTGTTTTGTTGGGTGTGATGGTCAAAGGCATCGACCATCAGACAGGCGGCAGCGCGTTTTTGAACTTCGGTGTTTATGACGACTAAACGGTACGCTGAAATATAGCTGGGGGGCGATGAATCAAATTGCTTAAAAAAGCCTCCTATTATGTCAGGTAGAGCCTGTAATTACAAGGGTTATCCCGAATTAATTCGCTTGTGGGCATAAAGTGGCTTGCTGCTATTCGGTATTTACCGCATTAGACGAAGTAAGCGTTCTACCGCTTTACGGTAAGGAGGTCTGGCAAGTTTGGTACCACGCAAGATATTGAGCCCAAATAGTCCGCGCACTTCCAGAACTGATTTTTGATGGCTAAAGGTATCAAAGCCTGCTTTGCCATGATAGGCGCCCATACCGCTGTTGCCGATCCCACCAAAGGGCAAACCTTCAATCGTAAGGTGCAACAAGATGTCATTGAGCGTGATGCCACCCGAGCGAGTTTCATTCACAATACGATTCATATTTTGTTTGTTTTTTCCAAACCAATATAGGGCGAGCGGTCTAGGTCCATGATTGACATAGGCTATTGCAGCGGTGGTATCTTCTGTGGTGATGATAGGCAAGATCGGTCCAAAGATTTCTTCCTGCAAGACGAGTGCGTTACTGGGGAGATTCGTAAGCACAACGGGATCAAACTTTCTGGAAGCAGTTGGGTCCGTTTTCAGAAGTGGAATGACTTGAGCGCCCGCTTGGCGTGCATCGCTGACTAAATGCTGCCAGCGTGCTAGTTGAGCATCATCAATTGGACCAGTGAACTCTTCTGGATTAGAAAATTGCGCTTGGGCTGCTGTTTGCAATTCTGCAATAAATGCATCCTGACGATCTTGATCAATCAGCACATAGTCTGGCGCAACGCAGGTTTGACCGCCGTTGAGAAGCTTGCCATACACAATGCTTGCTGCAGCATTCTTAAGGCTTGCTGAGGTATCAACAATTGCTGGAGATTTACCACCAAGCTCCAAGGTAATGGGAGTGAGGCTGTCTGCAGCAGCTCGCATTACTTTCTTACCAATTGCCTCGGAGCCTGTGAAAAAGAGATGATCAAAGGGAAGCTGTGCAAACACCTCTGCGACATCTGGGCCACCGGTGGTGACACTAAATTCACTAGGATGAAAATATTCCTGGATTAATCCCGCTAAGAAGCCTGAGGTGCGCGAACTGCGCTCAGAAGGTTTGAGCCAAACCCGATTACCTGCAGCCAAGG
>CANFLR010000020.1 GCA_947447945.1 Burkholderiaceae bacterium | reverse complement strand
TGGTTGCGGGGGCAGGATTTGAACCTACGACCTTCGGGTTATGAGCCCGACGAGCTGCCAGACTGCTCCACCCCGCGTCTGAAGCTGAAATTCTACCATTTTTAGGGTGTCTCTGTCGAGGTTTACCTTCAATTGGTGCATAAATAAAGCGTTTTTTAGGGGTAATTCGAGCCTTCGGACTGTCTTCATAAGGAGTAATATATTGCCACGCAACATGCATACAAGGCTTATTGATGTCAGTTAGTAACCCAGAATTTTCAGATTCTTCACTACTAAGACCTGTAGAGGTTTCTCGACAAGATCCCGGTCATAGAAAAGGCGCATCCTTTACGTTGATGCTCGCTGCTATTGGGGTGGTATTTGGCGATATAGGTACCAGCCCCTTATACGCTTTAAAAGAGTGTTTCAGTCCTGAACATGGCATTCCCTTTTCTACGGATGCCGTCTATGGTGTTATTTCCATGGTTTTCTGGGCTTTCTCGATCGTCGTCTCCCTCAAGTATGTGCTGTTTGTGATGCGTGCCAATAACCATGGCGAGGGCGGAATTTTAGCTCTCATGGCTTTAGCTCTGCGAACCGCTCCAGCTGGTTCCAAGCGATCACTGCTAATCATCATGGCTGGGGTTTTTGGGGCTTGCATGTTTTATGGTGATGCCATTATTACGCCAGCGATTTCGGTGCTATCGGCCGTAGAGGGTATGGAGGTGATTTCGCCTGATTTCACTCGTTACGTCATACCGGCAACGATATTTATTTTGGTTATATTGTTTGTTATTCAAAAAACGGGCACTGATGTTGTTGGAAAATTATTTGGACCAGTCATGCTGGTTTGGTTTGCGGTAATCGGTTTAATGGGATTGCACCAAGTAGTGCAGAACCCTGCAATATTTGAAGCCATCAATCCAATGTACGCCATTATGTTTATGGATGAGCATGCGCTTCAGGGCTTTATTGTGCTTGGTGCCGTATTTTTGGTCTTGACGGGTGCTGAGGCTTTATATGCCGATATGGGTCATTTTGGTGCCAAACCAATTCGCATGGGCTGGTTCTTTATCGTCATGCCTTGCTTAATCCTCAATTATTTTGGGCAAGGTGCAATGTTCTTAAGTCATCCCGAGGCCATTACTAACCCCTTCTTCTTAATGGTTCCAGAAGGTTTTGTATTTCCTTTGGTGATTCTGGCTACTCTTGCTACAGTGATTGCATCTCAGGCAGTCATCTCGGGCGCCTTCTCAATGACAAGTCAAGCCATCCTGCTTGGATTTGTGCCGCGCATGAAGGTGCGTCATACCTCTGATCGTGAGATTGGCCAGATCTATATGCCCTTGGTTAATTGGACTTTATTAATTTTAGTTGTTGCTGTCGTTCTGGCATTTAAGAAATCCGAAAATTTAGCCGCTGCCTACGGTATTGCCGTGACAACCACAATGATCGTGACCACTTTCTTGGCAGCAATTGTGATGCGAGTTGTGTGGCGTTGGAATACTTTACTAGTGACATTGGTGATCAGTGCATTCTTGATTGTTGACCTAGCATTTTTAACGGCCAACTTACTCAAAATAATGGAGGGCGGCTGGTTTCCATTATTGCTGGGTGCCGCTTGCTTCTTGTTGCTCATGACTTGGTACCAGGGCCGCCAATTATTGCGCCGGCGTGCTGTTGAAGAGGGCATTGAACTCAAAGGTTTTATCGATGTCTTGATGATGAATCCCCCACACCGCGTAGAGGGTACTGCTATTTTCTTAACGGCCCACGTGGATTATTTGCCAGTTTCTTTCTTGCATAACTTAAAACATAACCATGTGCTTCATGAGCGGGTATTTTTCTTGAAGGTCAGCATTTGGGATGTGCCATATGTGAAAGATGAAGAGCGTATTACGCTGCGAGATCTTGGTAATAATATCTTTGTCGTACGCGCTGTTTATGGCTTTAATGAAACGCCAGATATGGGTAAGATTCTTGAGTTGATTGAAAAATCCTCAGGCCTGAATTTTGATTTAATGAACACCTCATTCTTCTTGTCACGCGATACCATTGTTTCTACCGAGATTCCAGGTATGGCTTTGTGGCGTGAGCGCTTGTTTTGCTGGATGTATCAAAATGCCGGTCGTCAATCAGATTTCTTTAAGATTCCTGCCAACCGTTTGGTTGAATTGGGCGCGAAAGTAGAAATTTGAGAAGTATTTGTGCGCCGCGCTTCATCATATTTACTGGAATATTCCTGCTGCTCTGTTCCTTTGGAGGGGTAACTTTGGCGACACCTCCCGAAGAGGCGCAGTTAGAGCAACTCAATAAAATAGAAAACGAGCTTGAACTTCAGCGCGACTGGGCAAAATATCGCTGGGAAAAGGCGATTACAGATTGTTATCAAAATTATTGGGTAAATTACTGCTTAGGTAATGCTAGAGCAGAGTATCGAAAAGAGATCGATCCAATACGCTCTCAAGAAATTGCACTTCATGAGACTCAGCGTAAATTACGTGAGAGCCTCAAGAATCAAAAAGATACCCAGCGAGCGGCTGAACGTGCTGCCCCTGCAAAGGCAGCTGAGCGTACCGAAAATCAGCGCGAGTATGAGCAAAAGCAAAAAGATGCAGCAGCACGGGCGGCCGATAGAGAGGAACGTCGCAAAGACGCGCCTAAGAGGGCGCAAGAAAATAAAGCTGGTACTCAGATCGATTAACTCTGATTGAGTCAGACAATTAGTAGCAATGTAAAAGGGTAGTGATTTGGCAAAGCTTAAAACAATTTACATCTGTCAGTCATGTGGTGGCACATCCGCCAAATGGCAAGGTCAATGCCCCTCATGTCAGGCATGGAATACCTTGGAAGAAGGCCTTCCTGAAGTCAGTTCCAATGTCCGCTTTCAGGGTTTAGCTCAGTCGCTCCCTAGGCAGAAGCTCTCCACTATTACGGCAGAAGACTTGCCCAGATTTAATACAGGCGTAGAAGAATTTGATCGAGTTCTGGGGGGTGGCTTGGTTCCGGGGGGCGTAGTTTTATTAGGCGGGGATCCCGGTATTGGTAAATCCACCTTACTGCTGCAAGCTTGTGCTCAGATGAGCGCCGCTGGTATGAATGTTCTGTATAGCAGCGGCGAAGAGTCTGCTGCGCAGATTGCGCTCAGAGCAAGGCGAATTGCTCTAGATGCACCTCAATTAGAGGTATTGGCTGAGATTCAGTTAGAAAAGTTGTTATCAATTATGGATACCGTCAAACCACAAGTGTTAGTGGTCGACTCTATTCAGACCTTGTACTCAGAGGTACTCAGTTCCGCGCCCGGTTCCGTTGCTCAAGTAAGGGAGTGCGCAGCACAATTAACCAGAGCAGCAAAATCAAGCGGTATTTGTGTATTAATGGTTGGCCATGTGACGAAGGACGGACATCTTGCTGGTCCTCGAGTGCTCGAGCATATTGTAGATACCGTGCTCTACTTTGAGGGTGACACGCACTCTTCATTCCGTTTGGTGCGTTCGATTAAGAATCGTTTTGGTGCAGTAAATGAGCTCGGTGTTTTTGCAATGACTGAAAAAGGTTTGCGGGGGGTTGCTAATCCATCGGCTATTTTCTTGTCGCAGCATGCAGAAATGGTGCCTGGCGCATGTGTATTGGTCACGCAAGAGGGTAGTCGCCCATTGCTGGTAGAGATTCAGGCGCTGGTAGACACTGCCCATGTACCCAATCCCAGAAGATTGGCTGTTGGTCTTGAGCAGCACCGCCTTGCGATGTTATTGGCGGTACTTCATCGTCATGCTGGAGTCGCCTGTTTTGATCAAGATGTCTTTTTAAATGCAGTGGGTGGCGTGAAGATTTCAGAGCCCGCTGCCGACCTTGCTGTCCTTTTAGCGATTCAATCATCCATTCGTAATAAGGCTTTACCAAAAGAGTTGATTGTCTTTGGTGAGGTAGGCTTGGCTGGAGAGATTCGACCTTGCCCAAGAGGTCAGGAGCGCTTAAAGGAGGCTGCAAAGCTGGGCTTTACCGTAGCGATTATTCCCAAAGCCAATATGCCCAAGACCAAGATTTCTGGGTTACGTGTCATTCCTGTTGAAAGAATTGATCAGGCCATTTCGGCGGCGGCTGAGTTAAGTTAACTCACTGCAATAGCTAACGTAGATCTTCAGCTTGAATTAGCAGTACCTGTTCATCACCCGCTGATACTTCCATCCAGATTGCGGGTATTTGAGGAAAAGCTTTTTTAAAGTGCTCGTACTCATTGCCGATTTCAAGCAGAATCGCACCTCTCTCTGTGAGGTAGTCTGGAGCGGATGCGATGATGCGCCTGATTAAATCCATACCGTCTTCACCACCAGCTAAAGCAAGCTCGGGCTCTGCCCGATACTCAGCAGGTAAGGCACTCATAGAGCTCGAGTTGACATAAGGTGGATTGCAGATAATCAAATCAAAACGGTTGTCATCATTTGGTTCTTCTAGGGCGTCCCAGAGATCTCCGCTAAATAACTCGATCTGGGAGCTCAGTCCATGCCGATCAAGATTGCGTGAAGCTACGGAGAGCGCAGGTAGGCTAATATCGCAGGCGCTCACCCGAATATCTGGACAAGATAGTGCCAATAGAATTGCTAAGGAACCATTTCCAGTGCATAAATCTAAGGCTTTACCATCAGCAGGCAACCACGGCTCTAGTGAGCCATCAACAATCAACTCCGCAATCCAGGAACGAGGGACGATACTTTGCTCGCTGCAAAAAAAAGGCACACCCATTAACCAAGCCTCACCCAAGATGTAGGCTAAGGGTTTACGGCTTTGAATACGGATTTGGGTAATTTCAAGTGCTTTTTGATATTGCTCAGCACTGATCAGTAAATCTAGTTGATCCAAGGCATCTGCTGGACTAATGTCGAGTTGTTTGCTTGCGATCCAGAGCGCTTCGCTACGGGCATCGATGGCGCCGTGACCATAATGTAATTCTGCCGCTTCAAGGCTTTGGGCAACTTGATTGATGCATTGATTTAAGGTGACAGCTTGAGAAGGCTCGGGGTCCATGGCGGTGTAGTTCAGATAAAGGGGTTAAGCAATGAGTTGCTCAAGAGTCTTGCGGTAAATATTTTTGAGGGGCTCGACATCATTAACAATCACGCACTCGTTAATTTTGTGGCTAGTCGCATTCAGCGGTCCAAATTCCACTACCTCTTTGCAGATCTTTGCTATGAAGCGTCCATCGCTTGTACCACCTGTAGTAGAAAGTTCTGTATCGATTTGGGTTTCCGCTTTTATCGCATTGCGCAGGGCATTCGCTAAGTCGCCGTTACCAGTGATAAATGGGCTGCCACCCAAAATCCAATCGATTTCAAAATCGATTTGCTGGGACTTCAGAATATTTTCGAGACGTTTGCGTAATTGTTCTGGCGTGCTCTCGGTAGAAAAGCGGAAATTAAAGTCGATGATCAACTCATTGGGAATCACGTTATTTGCACCAGTGCCAGCATGTACGTTTGAAATCTGAAAACTAGTCGGCTGGAAATATTGATTGCCTTTATCCCACTCGGCCTCTACTAATTGCGCAATGGCAGGTGCGGCGATATGAATGGGATTTTTTCCGAGATGAGGATAGGCGATATGGGCCTGAACCCCTTTAATTTTGAGCTTACCTGAGAGAGAGCCTCTACGACCATTCTTGATCATATCGCCAATGCGCTCTACTGAGGTTGGTTCGCCAATCACACAATAGTCAAGACGCTGTCCGCACTGTTGCAAGCGATCGCACATGATGACGGTGCCGTCGTTTGCGGGCCCCTCTTCGTCACTGGTAATTAAAAAAGCGATTGAACCCGAGTGTTTTGGGTGGTTGATGACGAACTCTTCTGTAGCAACGACAAATCCAGCTAGGGAGGTTTTCATGTCGGCTGCACCGCGACCAAATAAGAAGCCATCCCGAATGGTGGGTGTAAATGGATCGCTATCCCATTTTTCGAGCGGACCTGTTGGAACAACGTCGGTGTGGCCAGCAAACATCAGCACTTTTCCTTGATCGGCCGCCGTACCTTTTTTGATAGCCCATAGATTGGTAACCCGAAAGTTTTCAGGACCACTCAGGACGCTCTCAGTATGAAAACCAATTGCTTGAAGTCTCTTGGCAATCAATTCTTGGCAGCCGCCATCAGCGGGCGTGACAGAACGACAGGCAATGAGGGCTTCTGTTAGCTCAAGAGTGGCGCTCATATCGAGTTCTTAGGCATTCATTAATCGCGCAGTAATTCATTGATAGCAGTTTTAGCTCTGGTTTGAGCATCCACTTTTTTCACAATGATCGCTGCGTAGAGGCTGTATTTGCCATTTGCTGAAGGAATTGAGCCTGGCACCACTACAGAACCCGCAGGAACGCGGCCATAATGCACTTCGCCAGTTTCACGGTCGTAGATCTTGGTGCTTTGACCAATATAGACACCCATGGAGAGAACACTATTTTCTTCAATAATTACGCCTTCAACGACTTCGGAGCGAGCGCCAATGAAGCAGTTATCTTCAATAATGACTGGACCGGCTTGAATGGGTTCCAAGACGCCACCAATGCCAACTCCACCAGAAAGATGTACGTTTTTACCAATTTGGGCACAAGAGCCAACAGTGGCCCAGGTGTCCACCATGGTGCCTTCACCTACATAGGCGCCAATATTGACGTAAGAAGGCATTAAAACAGCATTTTTGCCAATAAATGAGCCACGACGAGCTATTGCTGGAGGTACGACGCGAAAACCACCGTTGGCAAAGTCTTCCGCTGTGTAGTTTTCAAACTTGCTAGGGACCTTATCGTAGAACTGGGTGTAACCACCCGCACCCATGGGCTTATTGTCTTCTAGGCGGAAGGAAAGGAGTACTGCCTTCTTGACCCATTGATTGACTTCCCATTGGCCAACGCTGCGGCGCTCCGCAACGCGGATTTCTCCGGAATTGAGGCCCTCTAGAACGGCGCTGACAGCATTACGGATCTCCGGTGGAGCTGCTTGGGGGGAGAGGTCAGCGCGGTTTTCCCAGGCTTGTTCGATGATACTTTGTGGTGATTGGCTCATGCTTTTTAGTTAACTATCAGATTGTTAAGGGGTTTTGCCCCTGGAGGTAGATTGTTCATTATATCGGTGGGGCAAAAACCCGTGTGAGGAGCTCTAAGCTTGCTATCATCTTCCCACTTTAGTGTTAATTTTTACCCCCTATTTAAACCCCTTTTTACCCAGCAAAGTACGCCGTGCAACTGAAATCCATCAAACTTTCCGGCTTTAAGTCTTTTGTCGATCCAACTCATTTTGAGATGCCAGGTCAACTGATCGGCGTTGTGGGGCCAAACGGTTGCGGAAAGTCAAACATTATTGACGCCGTGCGCTGGGTGTTGGGCGAGTCCCGTGCAAGTGAATTGCGGGGCGAATCGATGCAAGACGTCATCTTTAATGGCTCCGGTTTACGTAAGCCATCTGGCCGTGCTAGCGTTGAACTCATTTTTGATAATTCTGATGGTCGCGCACAGGGTCAATGGGGTGCATTTACCGAGCTAGGGGTAAAGCGTGTTTTAACGCGCGATGGTAACTCTAGTTATTACGTGAACAACCAAGTCGTTCGTCGCAAAGATATTCAAGATATTTTCTTGGGCACTGGTATGGGCCCAAGAGGGTACGCAATTATTGGTCAGGGCACTATTAATCGCATTTTAGAAGCGAAGCCAGAAGAGCTGCGTGTGTTCCTGGAAGAGGCAGCTGGGGTTTCTAAATATAAAGAGCGTCGTAAAGAAACAGCATCACGGCTCGAAGACACTAAGGAAAACTTGGTGCGCGTTGAGGATATTCTTCGCGAACTTGATCAGCAGTTGACACGTCTTGAGAAGCAGGCAACTGTAGCTGAACGCCATGCTGAGCTTTCTGCTGAGATGAAATCTCAACAACAATTACTCTGGTTTGTGCGTCAAACCGAGGCTGGTAAAGAGCAGGAGCGTCATGCCAATGGCATTCGTGAAACTCAGGTTGGTTTAGAGGAGCAAACAGCTAAATTACGTCACGCCGAAACTGAACTTGAGTCGATGCGGACTCAGCAGTACGCATTACAAGATAAGGTTTCTGAAGCTCAAGGCGAGCTATACCAGACCAACTCTGACGTGAGTCAGGTCGAATCCCAAATTCGTTATGTGCAAGAAGCGCGTCAACGTTTGCAGCAACAAACTCAAGATCTACAGGCGCAATTACAGCGTTGGACTGTTCAAGAAACAGATGCAGCACAAGCTCAACGCACTGCAGAGCATGAGCTGAGTCTTGCTTCTGAAACAGAGCAATCCCTATTGGCAAATCTCAAAGGCCTGCAAGATCAAATGCCGGCTCATGAAGATGCTTATCAGTTAAATGCCAAAGCACTAAATGATGCACGCGATAGTCTGGCTAGTATTGAACAGCGTTTAGCTAGTTTAGGTGAGCGTACTCGAGCGATCATTGCGCAGTTAGAAGAGTTAAAAGGGCGTGAAGCCCGTTTGAATAGTGAGTTGCTGGGTATGCGCAAACCAGATGCACAGGCTTTGCAAACCGCCTTGGACCGTCATTCTATGGCCCAACGTAGGGTTGAGGAAGCCAAGCAACGCGCAATTGAAGCCCAGCAGCGCGTACCCGCTACAGACGAAGCGCGAAATGCTGCCCAACTCCAGTTGCAAGCTGCTAACCAGGATTTAGCCCAAACAGAGGCCAAGTTAACGGCGTTAACTGCACTTCAGGCGAGTGTTCAAGCTCAAGGCAAAATTGGCCCATGGCTAGAAAGTAAGGGTCTTAAGGAGAGTAAGCGTCTCTGGCAAGAATTAAAAGTAGAGAGTGGCTGGGAAGCTGCCTTGGAATCGGTTTTGCGTGAACGTCTGGCTGCAGTTACCGCGAAGAATGTTCAAGAGACTCTAGCCTTAGCCAATGATGCGCCACCAAGCCGTTTAGCCATCCTATTAACCGAAGAAATTACTCCTGCACGCACTGCTGTGCCTGCAGATTTTATTCCGCTCTTGACCAGAGTGCAGAGTGCCGGCGCACCAAGAGTCTCCTCTGTTCTGCAGGAATGGCTCGACAATATTTATATTGCCGATAGCCTTGAAGATGCTTTGCATCGTCGCGAAAAATTGCCCGCAGGTGGCGCACTAGTGACCCAGCAAGGACACCTAGTGACTCGTGTTGGTGTGCAGTTATATGCTGCAGATTCTGAGCAAGCAGGCATGCTGGCACGCGCTCAAGAAATGGAAGGTCTGGAAAAACAGTTGCGCGCGCAGCGTTTAATTCAGAGCGAGTTGCAGGGTGAGCTCGATCAGTGTGCTTCAAATTACCAAGCCGCTCATCAGTCAGCAGAGCAAACCCGAATTCAGGCTGAGCATGCCGTACAAGAAGTACATGGCTTTGAAGTAGAGAGAATGCAATTAACGCAGGCCGAGGAACAATACAGTCAGCGAGCAGCGCAAATTCAGGGTGAGCTGGGCGAGTTGCAAGTGCAAATGGAGCAATTAGCCGTAACTCAGGAGCAAGCCTCAACAGAATTGCTTCAGTCTGAAGAATCTCGACACGGCCTTCAAGCAGGCCTAGGAATTGCTCAGGAAAAGTTAGAGCTAGCAACGCAGGAACGCGATCGTTTGCGCGAAGCCCTTCGCGCTGCAGAAATGTCAGCACAAGAAGCCGCCTTTACAACCCGCTCTTTGCAGCAACGCATTGCAGATTTACAGCGCGATCAAAGTACTGCGCGCACTCAAATCATGGAAATCCAAGATAAGCATGCTCTCGCTGAACAAGAGCTGGAAACCTTGAGCGATGAAGAAGCGCAGGAAAAGTTACAGAGCTTGTTACTCGCGCGAAGTGCTCGTGAAGCTTCGCTGGCAAATGCCCGTACAGAGCAAGACGCTTTATTGCATCAGTTACGCGAGGCCGATGAGGCGCGTATGCAAATCGAGCGTAGTTTGCAACCTATGCGCGACAAAGTGGTTGATCTCCAATTGAGAGAGCAAGCCGCACGTTTAAACTTTGAGCAATTTGCAACCTTGCTTGCCGATGCTGAGGCCGACTTAATTGCGCTTGAAGCAAGCTTTAGTACTGATCTCAAGGTTGGGGCATTGCAGACTGAAGTGAACCGCCTGAATACGGAAATTCAATCACTTGGGCCAGTCAATATGGCCGCCTTGGATGAATTAGCAAGTTCACGTGAGCGCAAACAATTTTTGGATGCGCAGTCTGCTGACTTGAATGAGGCGATGCAAACCTTAACGGATGCTATTGCTAAGATTGATGCTGAGACGCGAGACTTATTACAAGGCACCTTTGATCAGGTGAACCTGCATTTTGGCAAACTATTCCCAGAGCTCTTTGGCGGCGGTCATGCAGAGCTAGTGATGACTGGCGAGGAGATTCTGGATGCTGGTGTGCAGGTAATGGCTCAACCCCCAGGCAAAAAGAATAGCTCCATTTATCTCTTGTCTGGTGGAGAAAAGGCATTAACAGCGATTGCCTTGGTTTTCTCACTATTCCTCTTAAATCCAGCACCATTTTGTTTATTAGATGAGGTCGATGCACCACTAGATGATGCAAATACCTTGCGTTACGCTCAGATGGTCTCCAAAATGTCAGATAAGACCCAATTTGTCTTTATTTCACATAACAAGATTACTATGGAAATAGCGCATCAATTAATCGGTGTGACCATGCAGGAGCAGGGCGTTTCCCGTATTGTTGCGGTGGATATTTCGTCTGCCGTATCGATGGTGGAGGCAGCCTAAGTGTCTCTTGCGCAAATCATGACAATGCTCGATTTGTCTGACTTGCAATTTGCCTTGGCTGCGATCGGCCTGCTCATTCTCCTGGTAGTTGCTATTTTCAATTTGAAGTTCGCTCGTGCACGTCGCAAGGCTAGGGAGAGCGCAAATTTGTCTGCAGAGGCTCGTTTTGCAGGTGGATTCGCCGATGCTGAACGTGTGGAGCCCAGTTTTTCAAGTGCAGCGCCTCTACCGATTCAGTCAATTCAATATCAGAGCATTGATCCTCGCATTGATTGCGTGATTACTTTGCGCTTTGATGAGCCAATCCTTGGTGGCGAGATCTTAAAAGAAATTAATGCATGGCCTGCTCTAGATGGAGTGTCTAGCGCTAGGTGGATCTGTGAGGGTTTGAGCGCTGATGTGAATGCTGCTGAGGATTGGGAAGTGCTGCACCCTGAAACTCCTTATTCCGATCTTCAGTTGGCCATTCAATTGGCAAGTCGCCGTGGACCCATCGGGGTTTTGGAGCTGTCTGATTTTTGTTCGCGTGTTCAAGGACTTGCCGAAACGCTTGACTCTCAAATCGATATGCCGAGCGTGAATACCATGCTAGAGGCTGCAACCGAGTTAGATGCGATGGCTGCCGAGAGTGATATACAGCTCAGTATTAATGTCCTGTTTAGCGAGAATTTTTCTTGGTCAGCACTACAGGCTCTTATGCTGCAGCGGGGATTTAAGCTTGCTCGTAACGGTAGACAATTTGAATATTTCGATCAAGAGCAATTGCTTTTTACGAGCGCCGAGCTAGATCCAAATGGCCTAGTGCCCCAACTCACTTTACTGTTAGAGGTTCCTCTGGTTGATAGCGAGCTGCGTCCATTTGAGAGAATGCTTGGTGAGGGCATCGAGATTGCGCAAGCATCACACGGCCGCTTGGTTGATGACAACGGCACTAATCTGACTGAGGCTGCGGTGATTAGCATTCGTCAACACTTGGAAACCTTGTACGCCAATCTCGAGACGGGCGGTATTGCGGCCGGCTCTTCTACTGCCATTCGTTTATTTAGCTAAGGAAGTACTTTGGCACCCTCCCATCCGATCAATTTAGAGGATCGTTATGCGTTCTTGCAAAAAGAGCTTGCACGCTTAGAGCATGCCTACTATGTATTAGACGCCCCCTTGCTCCCTGATATTGAGTATGACCGTTTATATCGGGAGATGTTGGAGATTGAGTCCGCTCATCCAGAGTGGATTAGCTCTGACTCACTATCCCAACGTGTAGGCGGTGTTGCACTCAAAGAGTTTGATTCTGTTCAGCATGCTGTTCCTATGCTCTCCCTGAATAATGCCTTTGAAGAATCTGAACTTGTTGCCTTTGATAGACGGTGCCGAGAGGGTTTGCATTCAACTCATGTCGACTATGCTGGTGAACTGAAATTTGATGGCTTGGCAATCTCACTCCGTTATGAAAATGGCACACTAGTAAGGGCGGCAACCCGTGGGGATGGTGCGAGCGGTGAGGATGTAACTGCCAATATCAAAACGATTCGGGCTATTCCCTTAAAACTGCTTGGCGCCAATATTCCAGCGGTCTTGGAGGTGCGCGGGGAAGTCTTTATGTATCTCAAAGATTTTCAGAAAATGAATCACAAGGCTGCCACCTTGGGTGAAAAAGAATTTGCTAATCCCAGAAACGCCGCAGCAGGCAGCCTGCGTCAGCTCGACTCCAAGATTACTGCTAAAAGACCCTTATCTTTCTTTGCTTATGGACTGGGTGCTCTTGAGCCGGCATCCTGGCTCCCAGAAACCCATGAGCAACTACTAAATGCCTATGTTGATTTTGGTTTACCCGTTTGTCCGGAGCGCCGTGTTCTCAAATCAGTTGAAGAGATTCTGACTTTCTATAAGGAGATTGGTGCTAAGCGTGATTCACTGCCATACGATATTGATGGCGTTGTCTATAAGGTAAATTCTTTTACAGAGCAGTCTAAGTTAGGCTTTGTATCCCGAGCACCGCGCTTTGCATTGGCCCATAAATATCCGGCACAAGAGGCTTTAACCACCGTCCTGGGTATTGATGTTCAAGTGGGGCGCACGGGAGCGATCACACCAGTCGCTAGGCTTGCACCAGTAGAAGTGGGCGGCGTAACCGTTACCAACGCTACCCTTCATAATGAAGATGAAGTCCAGCGCAAAGATGTGCGTATTGGCGATACCGTATCGATACGAAGGGCTGGTGATGTCATTCCTGAAGTCGTTTCTGTTATCAAGGATCGTCGCCCAGATAATGCAATAGCGTTTGTCATGCCAACTCAATGCCCAGTTTGTCGTTCTCATATTGAGCGCTTAGTAGATGAAGCTGTAGCGCGCTGTAGTGGCGGACTGTTTTGTGGTGCTCAGCGTAAACAAGCGTTGATTCACTTTGCACATAGAAGAGCATTGGATATTGAAGGTTTGGGTGAGAAGATTGTGGATCAGTTGGTAGATCAAAACTTAGTCAGAACCCCCGCAGATCTTTACCAACTCGGTTTTGCGGCCCTTGCCAATCTTGAGCGGATGGGGGAAAAATCAGCTGATAACCTCATTCAAGCGATCAATAAGTCACGTAATACTAGTCTTGCTAGGTTTATCTTTGCCTTGGGCATTCGTCATGTGGGCGAGACCACTGCTAAAGACTTGGCTAATCATTACCAATCGATGCATGCGGTCATGGAAGCCACTTTAGAAGACCTCCTCACGGTAAAAGATGTTGGTCCAGTAGTCGCAGATTCAATTATCAGTTTTATGCAAGAAGCACATAACCGAGAAGTAATAGAACAGCTTTTAGCCTCTGGTATGCAGTTATCCGTTGAAGAAAAAACGATTAGCGCTGCTGTGGCAGGAAAAACTTTTGTGCTTACAGGTACCTTCCCAAGCTTGACGCGCGATGAAGCAAAGGCTTTACTCGAAAAAGCTGGCGCCAAAGTCGCTGGATCAGTCTCTAAGAAAACCGACTATGTTGTAGCGGGGGCTGATGCTGGTAGCAAACTCACTAAAGCTGAAGAGCTTGGGGTTACTGTGATTGGCGAAGCGGCAATGCTGGAGTTGCTAAAGTAAGGGTCTAAACCCCAAGTACTTCCAGCAACTCGGTCTCCAATTGGATTTGGAGTTTTGGGTTCTTGCTGAGATTTGCTGCATCTAGTAGTAGTACATCTTCAACGCGCTCGCCGAGTGTATTAATTCTGGCGGTGTGCAGTGAGACTTGATGTTTTGCTAGGACTCTGGAAATGGTGTAAAGCAAGCCGGTACGATCGCTCGCTGATAGGGAGAGGGTGTAGTACTGCCCTCTTTCATCTGGAGCAATTCGAACCCTAGCCTGAATGGGGAAGCTGCGCGACTGCCTGGAGATTCTACCAATACTGGGGTTGGGTAAAGCCTCTTTACTTTGTAATGCTTCTGTTAATTCATATTCCACTAGCTGAATGAGATCGCGATAACTGCCACCTTCATCGACTAAGTTGCTACCTGAGATTTGGAAGGTATCGAGGGCGAAGCCATGACGTGTAGTGTGGATGCGGGCATCCCAAATAGAAAAGCCATGGCGTTCAAAGTAGGCACAAATACGAGCAAATAAATCTTCCTGGTCTTTAAGGTATACCGCGATTTGCAAACCCTCTCCAATGGGGGAGAGGCGCGCGCGCACAATAGGCGTTTCGCTGTTTACCTTATTAAATAGGTGGCGAGTTAACCAAGCAATATCGCCGGCATCTTGCCTGAGGAAGAAGGCCACATCTAATTGCTTCCAAAATGCCTCATAGTTGTCATCTTCAATGCCATACAAGCGCAAGGTAACGCGCGATTCTTCTTGATGTTGGGCAAGTTTTGAAGAGGCGTCAGGTTTTGCCCCACCTAGTACCCGCAGAGTAGAGCGATATAGGTCTTCTAGGAGCTTGCCTTTCCAGGCATTCCATACTTTAGGGCTAGTTCCGCGGACATCTGCCACGGTGAGTAAATAGAGGGCGGTCAGATGGCGTTCATCCCCCACCTTTTTAGCAAAAGCTGTAATGACATCTGGATCAGCAATGTCTTTTTTCTGGGCAACTTGGCTCATATTGAGATGTTCAGAAACCAACCACACCAATAACTCGGTGTCGGCTTTATCTAACCCATGATCCCTCGCAAACTTACGGGCATCTGCTTTGCCAAGCACAGAGTGGTCGCCACCTCGACCTTTAGCAATGTCGTGAAAGAGTGCGGCGATGACCAGTAACCAAGGTTTTTCAAAGTGAGCTATTAAGCTGCTGCAGAATGGAAATTCATGGGTATGCTCAACAACCATAAAGCGCCTGATGTTTCGCAACACCATGAGGATGTGTTGGTCAACTGTGTATACATGGAATAAATCATGCTGCATTTGACCAACAATTTTTCTAAAGGCTGGCAAATAACGACCCAAAACACTAGTGCGGTTCATCAGGTGTAATGCGCGACTAACGCCTTCATGTTGTTTCAGAATTTCGATAAAGAGCACCCGATTGACTGGGTCGGAGCGCCATTGACTATCCATTGTCTGACGTGCGTTATAAAGGGCTCTAAAAATAGTAGCGGATAGACTCTTAACGCTACTAGTTTGAGCAAATGCGAGAAATGTCCGAAGAATTTGCTCTGGATGTTTTTGGTATAGCAGAGGGTCAGTGATGTCGAGTACACCTTGGCGCTCGATAAAAAATTCATTCCCTTCACCGGGGATAGGTCGAGTAGTTTTAGATTCTTGTGGAAAGAGTAGTGCTTCAATATTTTGTAACAAGACATCATTTAATTGGCTCACTGCTTTTGCTGCCCAATAATAGCGGCGCATAATCGCTTCGCTCGCCAAGCGCGAGGAATCTTCGGCGATTCCCATTACTTTTGCTAGTGGAGCTTGTAAGTCGAAGGCTAAAACATCCTGACGGCGACCGGCCAGTAAATGCAAATGGGCGCGCAGGGTTTCGAGGAACTTTTGATTGCGTTTGAGTTCTGTTAATTCTCGCTGGGTTAGTAGTCCTGCTTGATGTAAATCTTTGAAGGAATTGCCCAGTAATGCAGCTTTACTCACCCATGCAATCACCTGAAGATCGCGCAAACCACCCGGACTTTCTTTGCAGTTTGGCTCCAGCGAGTAAGGTGTATTTTGATATTTGTAGTGCCGCTGTATTTGCTCCGCCAGCTTAGCTTGAAAAAAGGATTTTGGATCAAGGGAGTTATCGAAGGCCTTGGAAAAGCTGATAAAGAGCGACTTCTTGCCAACGATAAGACGAGCTTCTAGCAGAGAAGTGCGAACGGTGATGTCTTGTTCCGCCTCGCTGACACATTCAGCAACCGTTCTAACAGAGGACCCAATTTCCAATCCAGTATCCCAGCAGAACGCTACAAACTTTTCGATTTTGCTCGACAAGGCCTCTTCAATGGATTGTTGATTGTCTGGCAGCAATATCAATATATCAATATCAGAGTAGGGGAATAATGCACCTCTGCCAAAACCACCAACTGCCACTAAGGCGGCCTCTGTATTTAAATCACAGGCGTTCCACAAGCTCACTAAGAGCTGGTCGCTCAATTTACAGAGTTGCTTAGTAAGTTTGTTGACGTTTCCATGTGCGCGAAAATCAGCATAGGCAACTTCACGGGCTGAGCGCAAAGTCTTTGCGTCGCTAATATCCCCCTGTGCCGCACTCATGCTCTTAGGCGCCCGCAATCTCAGGTCTGAATGCAAGCCCTTTGACACAATCGGGCGGAGGGTTACTTCCTTCTGACCAAGTGAGCACTTCTACGCCAGTTGGGGTAACCAAAAGAGTATGTTCCCACTGCGCAGAAAGACTGCGATCTTTTGTTTTGACAGTCCACTGATCTGGCATGGTGCGGATTTCACGACGACCGGCGTTAATCATGGGTTCGATCGTGAAGGTCATGCCTGCCTCTAATTTTTCACCGGTACCGGGGCGACCATAGTGCAGAATTTGCGGATCTTGATGAAACACCTTACCAATGCCATGACCACAGTATTCACGCACGATCGAATATCCAGCTTTTTCAGCGTGCGATTGAATTACATAGCCGATGTCACCTAGTGAGGCACCTGGCTTGACTTGAGCAATGCCAAGCCATAGACATTCAAAAGTAATTTGCGATAGGCGTTTTGCCAAAATGGAAACCTCGCCGACCATAAACATGCGACTGGTGTCGCCATAGTAGCCGTCGGGTGTAATCACGGTGATATCGAGATTCACTACGTCCCCGGCTTTAAGAATCTTCTCCCCCGGAATCCCGTGACAAATGACATCATTTACTGAGGTACAAATCGACGCTGGGAAGGGTGGGTAGCCAGGGGGCTGATAGTTTAAAGGGGCTGGGATAGTCTTTTGGACATTCACCATGTACTCGTGGCAAATTCGATCTAGCTCGCCTGTGCTCACCCCAGGCTTGATGTGGGGCGCTACATGATCCAGTACTTCGCTAGCCAAACGGCCAGCCTCTCGCATCCCTTGGATGTCTTTTTCTGCGGTAAATACACTATTCATTCCTTGATTATCAACGACTTGGCAGATATTAGGTAAGTGAATATGCTTAAAATTTAGGCATATTTGCGATTTGACCTTAGCGCTAACGTTTGGATTCCAAAATTCAGAAGCTGGTTTTAGTAGCTAGGTAATTGATATTTAAGCTATAATTTCGCTCTCAAGTCATTTTTAATGATTTGAAATCGCGGGTTGAGCCTTCCAGGGTGGCATTTTTTAGTGCAGCTAGGACTCAATCTTAGAACCAACCCTAAGGAGAAGTTATGTCTGTAACGATGCGTCAAATGCTGGAAGCCGGTTGCCATTTTGGTCACCAAACCCGTTTCTGGTCCCCTAAGATGGCCCCTTTTATTTTCGGCCATCGCAACAAAATCCACATTATCAACTTGGAAAAAACATTGCCGATGTTTCAGGATGCCCTGAAATTCGCAAAACAAGTTGCTTCTAATCGTGGCACGATTTTATTTGTAGGCACTAAGCGCCAATCACGCGAAATCATCGCTGAAGAAGCTGCACGTGCTGGCATGCCTTACATTGATAGCCGCTGGTTGGGCGGTACGCTCACTAATTTCAAAACGGTTAAGGGCTCCTTGAAGCGCTTGAAAGATATGGCCGTTGCTAAAGAGGCTGGTGACTGGGATAAGCTTTCTAAGAAAGAGGCTTTAACCAATGATCGCGATCTCGACAAATTACAAAAAGCACTTGGCGGAATTCAAGATTTGAATGGCGTTCCTGATGCTATTTTTGTGGTGGACGTTGGCTATCACAAGATTGCTATTACTGAAGCTAACAAGCTCGGCATTCCAGTCATCGCTGTGGTGGATACCAACCATTCACCAGAAGGCGTTGATTACATCATTCCTGGTAATGATGACTCTAGCAAAGCAGTTCTTCTCTATGCTCGCGGAATTGCAGATGCGATTCTGGAAGGCAAGGCCAATGCAACTCAAGAAATTTTGACGGCCGTTAAAGAAGGCGAAGAAGAGTTTGTGGAAGAAGGGAAAGCTGAATAATGGCTGCTATTACCGCTGCAATGGTTGGCGAGTTACGCGCCAAGACTGATGCTCCGATGATGGAGTGCAAAAAAGCGTTAACTGAGGCCGATGGCGATATGGCTAAAGCAGAAGAAATTCTGCGCGTGAAGCTTGGTAGCAAAGCTGGTAAAGCAGCATCCCGCGTTACTGCTGAAGGTGTTGTTGCTTCCTTTATTCAGGGCACTTCCGGTGCCTTGCTAGAGGTGAATTGTGAAACTGATTTCGTTTCTAAGAACGACGACTTTTTGGCTTTCACTAACGAGTGTGTAAAGTTGGTTTCTGAAAAGAATCCTGCTGATGTTGCTGCATTGCTCGCTTTGCCGATGGGTGGGTCAACTGTAGATGCAGTACGCAGCGAATTGATTGGCCGTATTGGTGAAAACATCATGCCACGTCGTTTCAAGCGTTTTGCTGGTAGCCATCAGTTGGTTTCTTACCTCCACGGTGCTCGTATTGGCGTCATGGTCGAATTTAGTGGCGACGAAGTTGCTGCCAAAGACGTTGCAATGCATATTGCTGCGATGAAGCCGGTTGCACTGTCGATGGCAGATGTTCCTGCTGAAGCGATTGCGGTTGAGCGCAATATTGCCGTTCAAAAAGCTGCTGAATCTGGTAAGCCAGCTGAAATCGTCGCAAAAATGGTTGAAGGTTCTGTGCAAAAGTACCTCAAAGAAGTTTCTTTGCTCAATCAAACTTTCGTTAAAAACGATAAGCAAACGGTTGAGCAAATGCTCAAAGCGGCCAATACCACTATCAAAGGTTTCACCATGTTTGTAGTAGGTGAGGGCATTGAGAAGCGTCAAGATGACTTTGCAGCTGAAGTGGCCGCTCAGGTTGCTGCTGCTAAAGCAACTGCCTAATGGATCTGGGCTAGGGTAGCCTAGCTAGTTGTCATGCTCAAAAGGGCATAGAAACCTTGGTTTCTATGCCCTTTTGTTTTATCCAGCTTAAGACCTTTATAATTTGCTGGAGATATTAAAAGTACTTAAAGATCAATAAGCTAAGTAGTTCAATTACTTGGCAAATTACGGAAAACAGAAAAGATGCCAGCCTACAAACGTGTCCTCCTCAAATTATCTGGTGAAGCCCTGATGGGGGATGATGCTTTTGGCATTAATCCAGCAACAATTGATGCCATGGTTCAGGAAATTGCTGAGGTGGTCAATCTTGGGGTTGAACTAGCGATTGTGATTGGCGGAGGCAATATTTTCCGTGGGGTGGCTGGGGGTGCAGCTGGCATGGATCGTGCAACAGCCGATTACATGGGGATGTTGGCCACCATGATGAATTCATTAGCATTGCAAGATGCCCTCCGTCAAAAAGGCGTTGAGGCGCGGGTTCAATCCGCCTTGCGTATGGATCAAGTGGTTGAGCCTTATATTCGTCCGCGTGCTATTCGAGCCATGAGCGAAGGCAAGGTGGTAATTTTTGCAGCAGGTACAGGCAATCCCTTTTTCACTACTGACACTGCGGCTGCTTTACGTGGTGCGGAGATGGGGGTTGAGGTGATGCTCAAGGCCACTAAGGTCGATGGTATCTATAGTGCAGATCCAGTCAAGGATCCCTTAGCCACTTTGTACAAGACCATCACCTTTGACGAAGCATTGATTAAAAACTTACAGGTCATGGATGCCACTGCATTTGCATTGTGCCGCGACCGAAAATTACCCATTAAAGTTTTTTCAATTCTGAAACCAGGCGCTTTGATGCGCGTAGTTCAGGGTGAGCCCGAGGGCACATTAGTACACGTTTAATAGGAGGCCTGATGTCTGCAGCAGAAATTAAAACCACTACAGATCAAAAGATGCAAAAGTCTCTTGATGCTTTGAGATCCAATTTGGCCAAGATTCGATCTGGTCGTGCCAATCCTGGTATTTTGGAACATATTCAAGTCGATTATTACGGCAACCCAACGCCGCTTAGTCAGGTAGCTAGCCTGGGATTGGCCGATGCGCGCACCATTAATGTTCAACCATTTGAAAAGAGCATGGTTGCAGTGGTTGAGAAGGCCATTCGGGATTCTGATTTAGGCTTAAATCCCGCCTCACAAGGCACAGTGATTCGCGTTCCGATGCCAGCCCTAACGGAAGAGCGTCGTCGGGAGTTAACCAAGGTCGTTAAGAATGAGGGTGAAGACTCTAAAATTGCAGTGCGGAATTTACGTCGCGATGCCAATGAGCACTTAAAACGTTTAACAAAGGATAAAGACATTTCCGAGGACGAAGAGCGTCGCGCTACAGACGAAATCCAAAAGATGACTGACAAGGCTGTGATCGATATCGACAAGATCATTGCCGACAAAGAAAAAGAGATCATGACGGTTTAAGGGCCTGATTGATTAAATTTTTCTATTCCGTTTTATGACCACGCATACTAGCTCCACCTTAGCCGTTCCACAGGTAAGCGCGATTCCCCGTCATGTGGCAATCATTATGGATGGCAATGGTCGTTGGGCTAGCAAACGTTTCATGCCTCGTGTCGCCGGGCACTCCGAAGGTTTAGGTGCTGTCAGGAAGATTGTTGAAGAGTGTCGTCGTATTGGGGTTGAGTATTTAACCTTGTTTGCGTTTAGTTCCGAGAACTGGCGCCGCCCACCGGAAGAAGTTGGCTTTTTGATGAAGCTCTTTCTCAAATCTCTCAAGGGTGAAGTATCCCGTTTGGCTGAAAATGATATTTCATTACGCTTGATTGGCGATCTCAGTCGCTTTGATCCTGCGATTCAAGAGATGGTGAAGTATTCCGAAGAAAAGACAGCAAACTGCAGGGGTTTGACTTTTACGATCGCTGCAAATTATGGCGGCCGCTGGGATATTTTGCAGGCCATGCGCCGTTTTGTGGAGGCCAATCCAGGCCTCAAGCCAGAACAGGTAACGGAAGAGTTGCTTCAGCCCTATTTTTCGATGGCCTATGCTCCAGAGCCAGATTTATTCATTCGCACTGGTGGAGAGCAACGCGTGAGTAACTTCTTGTTATGGCAGTTGGCCTATACCGAACTTTATTTCACCGATGTCTTATGGCCCGACTTTGATGAAAGTGAACTGCATCAAGCTTTTCAATGGTTTAGCCAGCGCGAGCGTCGCTTTGGGCGCACTAGTGCTCAGCTGGCTTCGCAAGTTATGAGCGATGTGGTGTGATCTAACTCTTTGACCCAATGCTAAAGACTCGAATCATTACCGCCGCTATTCTCTTAGCAGTGCTTTTGCCCATTTTATTTTTTCTTCCGGCGATTTACCTTAGTACCTTCTTTTTATTGACAGTATCCCTTGCGGCTTGGGAGTGGGGTCGCTTAATTACTCCCCAGTTTCGCTGGGGTGCTGTGATCTATCCGGGATTTTGTCTTCTCATTATTTTAGGTTTATTAGCGCTCAATAATCCCGTCTGGCAATTTACCTTGTTGGTGATGGCCGTCCTGTTTTGGATCTTTAATGCGCCATTCATTCTTGCAAGAGGCTTAAATTTATCACTTCATAAATGGCGCTATTTTTATGTGATCTCAGGGTTGATTTTGCTTCCAGCAACTTGGTTTTCACTGATTTTTTTGCGTGAGCTAGGCTTAGAGTTTATGTTAACCACCATTGTTTTGGTATGGGTGGCAGACATCGGCGCCTACTTTGTCGGAAAGGCTTTTGGTAAGCATCGCCTTGCAGCACAAATTAGTCCTGGTAAGTCTATTGAGGGTGCCTTGGGTGGCCTTTTGTTGTGTTACGGCTACGCGGTGCTGTGCGTGTTTTATTTACCCTTAGATGCCACGCTCTTTGGTTCATGGGCAATGCGTTATGGCTGGCTGCCGATGTTGCTCATGGTGACTGTATTAACTGCCTTCAGTATCTTTGGTGATTTATTTGAGTCCCAGTTAAAAAGATTGGCTGGCGTGAAGGATAGTAGCCAGCTCTTGCCAGGTCATGGGGGTGTTTTGGATCGGGTTGACGCATTGTTGCCAGTCATGCCAATTGCTGCCTTACTTGCTGGATTTGTGTGATGCCTATCAGAAAAGTTGCCATTCTTGGCTCAACAGGCTCTATCGGTGTGAACACTTTGGACGTCATTCGCCTGCACCCAGAACGCTTCAAAGTAGTTGCCCTGACTGCGGGTAAGCAAATCGACCGTCTGGCGGAGCAGTGCACAGAATTTCAGCCAGTGATTGCGGTCGTTGCCGATATGGATGGTGCGTCTCGTCTTAGTCAGATTCTGAAAGAACGCAATATTGCAACACAAGTCTTGCAGGGTCCTGCCGCCTTAGTGGCTGCGGTAATGCAATCGGATTGCGATACGGTCATGGCTGCCATTGTCGGTGCCGCTGGTCTCGTGCCAACCTTAGCGGCAGCTAAGGCAGGAAAGCGGGTCTTGCTCGCCAATAAAGAGGCGCTCGTGATGTCCGGTGATTTATTTATGCAAGCAATGCAGTCGGCTGGGGGAGAGTTACTACCGATTGATAGCGAGCATAATGCGATTTTTCAGTGTTTACCTCCCCGATCTAGCGAAGCATCACAGGATGTATTTGGTGTTGAGGAGTTGTGGTTGACTGCTTCAGGAGGCCCCTTTAGAAACACTCCTCTCAGTGACTTATCTAGCGTGACTCCTGAGCAAGCTTGCGCTCATCCTAATTGGGTTATGGGCCGAAAAATTTCCGTTGATTCTGCGACGATGATGAACAAGGGCCTAGAACTCATTGAGGCATTTTGGCTATTCGGCTTACCTTTAGAAAAAATGAGAGTGCTCATTCATCCGCAAAGTGTTGTGCACTCTATGGTCCGCTATCGCGATGGGTCTGTAATTGCGCAAATGGGTCAACCTGATATGAGAACGCCAATTGCTTATGGCTTAGCTTGGCCCGAACGGATTCAGGCTGGGGTAGAGTCTCTTGATTTAACGCAATTGGCTGCGCTTAGCTTTTCTGAGCCGGATTTAAAGCGCTTTCCTTGTCTTGCTTTGGCATCTGCTGCTGCGAGAGAGGGTGGTACAGCCCCCGCCATCTTAAATGCAGCCAATGAAATTGCGGTGGCAGCCTTTTTGGATGCTGGTTTGCCGTATTTACGAATTCCAGAAGTGGTGGAGCAGACTCTCAATCAAATGCAATCTGTTCGGGCAAGTTCGCTTGAATTGATCTTGGAGGTCGATGCGCAGGCTCGACAAGTTGCTGGTAATACTGTGCGCAAGTTCACTCACTAGCGGGGTATTTTGAGTGCAGGCCTTGACCACATTTGCAGCCTTTTTGCTCACGCTCGGTATCTTAGTTAGCTTTCATGAGTTCGGTCATTTTTTGGCAGCGCGACTTTGTGGCGTTCGCGTATTGCGATTTGCTCTTGGGTTTGGTAAGCCGCTCTTTACCTATGTAGCTCGCAATCGTACTGAATGGGTTATCGCCGCTATTCCATTGGGTGGGTATGTGAAATTACTCGATGGCCGCGATACTAGTCAGACCATTCTTGAGTCCGAGCGTCACCAAGCCTTTGATGTCAAACCTTTGTGGCAACGCTCGCTGATTGTGGCTTGCGGCCCTATCGCCAATTTCATTTTGGCGATTGCATTATTTGCATGTATTTACATGAGCGGGGTAGCGCAATTGCCTGCCTATCTAGGCACTCCTCCAAAGCCCTCATTGGCTGCCAGTGAAGGGATTGTGGCTGGGGACCAAGTCTTGGGCTGGAAATTCCTGTCTGAGGACCTTCAAAATACGGAGATTTCTGAGGGTTTTACCCCGATTTTGAGCTGGAATGTACTGCGCTGGAAGTTGCTAGATGCCCTTACAGGGCATGAAGGTTTTGCTCTCAGATTGCGCAGTGCTTCTGGGCTTGAGTCTATTAAGGCGTTTCCAAGTCAGGATTTGCCGGCTATGAGCCCAGAAAGTGACCCTTTCTTGGTCTTAGGGATACGTCCTCAGCCCACCCCTCAGGCAGACTTCTTGACCCTTAAATTAGGCCCCATAGAGGCCTTGGCTTATGCGACAGAGAGGGTCTGGTTAATGACCAAGGTATCCACGCGAATGATGGGGGGTCTATTGACTGGGAGCAGCTCCATCAAACAATTGGGTGGACCCCTTAGTATTGCCGATATGGCTGGTAAGTCAGCGCAGGTTGGGTGGCAACCATTTTTAGCTTTTTTGGCATTGCTGAGTATTAGTATTGGCTTACTAAATCTGGTACCTTTGCCAATGCTAGATGGGGGTCAGCTCCTGTATGATGCATGGGAGTTGGTTACTGGTAAGCGGATTTCAGTGTCAATGCAGGAAGTATTTCAAAAAGTGGGCTTTTTCTTGCTGATTTCACTTTCGCTACTAGCCTTATTTAACGATTTGCAACGCTACCTTTTAACTTGAATTTTTTGATCTCATTTCCTCGTCACTTTGTCCGATTGATCGCGCAATTAATCCTGATTGCTGCCGCTGGATTTTTTGTGAATGCCCATGCTGCCGATTCTTTTGTCATCAAGGATATTCGCATTGAGGGCTTGCAACGGGTAGAGCCTGGAACGGTATTTAGCTACTTACCAGTCCAGGTGGGCGACACCTTTACAGAAGACAAGGGTGCCGAAGCCATTAAAGCTTTGTACGGCACTGGGTTTTTTAGAGATGTACAGATTCAGGCGCAGGGCGATATCTTAATTGTGATTGTCGAAGAGCGTCCAACGATCTCGCGGATTGAATTTACGGGGATGAAAGAATTTGATCAGGAGCTTGTACGCAAATCCCTGAAGGCTGTTGGAGTTGCAGAAGCGCGTTTCTATGACAAAGCCCTAATTGATAAGGCTGAGCAAGAATTAAAACGTCAATATATTGGCAAAGGGATGTATGCAGCAGAGGTAGTAGCTACCGTGACTCCGGTTGAGCGGAATCAGGTTGCGATCTATTTCAATATTGATGAAGGCCCTGTCGCCAAAATACAAGAGATTAATTTCATCGGCAATAAGGTGTTCAGCGAGAGCACCTTATTAGGAGAGATGCAGCTTAAAACTGGCGGCTGGTTGTCTTGGTATAGCAAAGACAATTTGTATTCCAAGCAGAAGCTGACGGGGGATCTGGAGACGATTCGGTCTTATTATTTGAATCGGGGCTATTTAGAATTTGTCATTGAATCTACCCAGGTTTCTATTACCCCGGATAAAAAAGGCATTTACCTGACCATCAGTATTAAGGAGGGTCAAAAATTCACAGTAAAGGATGTACGTCTAGCGGGTGAGTTGCTCGGCAAAGAGGCTGAGTTTAAGCAGCTCATTACTCTCAAGGCTGGTGATACCTTCTCCTCCGCTGAGTTAACCAAAAGCACAAAAGCCATTGCAGAGCTCTTAGGCTCTTATGGATATGCATTTGCCACAATCAATCCTCAGCCTGATATTCGTCGCGAATTAAGTGAGGTGGATTTAACCTTAGTGGTTGACCCAGGACGTCGGATTTATGTTCGCCAGGTAGCCATTAGCGGCAATGCCAAGACTCGCGATGTAGTGATTCGTCGTGAGATGCGGCAGTTCGAGAGCTCTTGGTTTGATAGTGAAAAAATTGATTTATCTAAAAAACGCTTAGGACGTCTTGGCTACTTTACTGAGACGGATATTTCAACCCAAGATGTTCCAGGTTCTGCTGATCAGGTCGACGTAAACGTCAAGGTAACTGAGAAGCCCACCGGCGCCGTGACCATTGGTGCGGGTTTCTCCTCCACTGAAAAGCTCATTTTGTCCGCAGGTATTAACCAAGACAATGCTTTTGGTACGGGTACCGCGATTGGTTTAAATACCTCTCTGGGTAAGATCAACCAAAACTTAACCCTTTCTCAGTACGACCCTTACTTCACTGAGGATGGTATCAGTCGCTACACTGATTTGTACTATCGCTCATCCAAGCCTTTGTATTACGTTGGCGATCCGGACTATCAAATTAAGTCAGTCGGTAGCAATTTGAAGTTTGGCGTTCCATATACCGAGGTAGATCGTGTTTTCTTCGGAACGGGTGCTGAGGCTTTCCGTATCAACACTACAGCAAATACCCCGACACCCTATCTGAGTTATGCCCAAAGCTATGGCATTGCAGCGCCTGGCTACCCTGCAACCTTAACTACCTATAACGTGCCGTTGACCGTAGGGTGGTCCCGAGATGGACGCGATAGCGCTCTTATCCCTTCCAGTGGTTCTTTGCAGCAACTCTCTGGCGAGGTTGGAACCCCAGCGGGTAATATGACTTTCTATCGCCTTTATGGCCAATACCAAAAGTATCACTCATTCTCTAGAGGCAATATTCTGTCCTTCAATGGTGAGGTGGGCTATGGCGAGGCTTACGGCAGCAACCCATTCCCAATCACCAAAAACTACTATGTTGGTGGTATCGGATCGGTCCGCGGTTATGCCCCCGGTTCCCTGGGTCCTCAGTATTTCAATACCACCACTGGGACCTATCAGCCTACCGGCGGACAATCTAAGATTGTGACTAATGCCGAATACACCTTTCCAGTTCCTGGTTCTGGGGTGGATAAAACCCTCAGGCTCTTTACCTTTGTGGATGGTGGTAATGCATATGGAACCAATATCAACCTCGTTTTACGCTATTCGTACGGCTTAGGTTTATCATGGATATCACCACTGGGTCCGCTAAAATTCAGTTATGGTATTCCGATCAAGTCTGTACCGACGGATAATATCCAGCGTTTGCAGTTCCAGGTGGGTACGGCGTTTTAATCGTTTAAGGAATGTTTTATGAAGCTTTGTTTATCTTCTAAATGGGTTCAATGGGGTTTACTTGCCTGCGTATCAGTAATTGCTGCGCCACAAGTCTTCGCTCAGGATGTTGGAACGCGTGTTGCCGTGGTCAACTCTGAAAAAGTTTTTAACGAGTCTAATTTAGCAAAGGCTATGCAAACCCGTTTGCAAAATGAGTTCACAAAGCGTCAAAATGACTTACGTGATAGCGCACAAAAAATTAAATCTGCTGCTGAGAAGTTAGATCGTGATGCAGCAGTGATGAGTGAAGCTGAGCGCGTTCGCCGTCAGCGTGAGTTGGCGGATCAAGATCGTGAATTGCAACGTAAGCAACGCGAATTCACCGAAGATTTGAATCAGCGTACCTTTGAAGAACGGGCCAAGATTGCAGAAAAAGCAAATCTAGTCTTAAAACAAATTGCTGAACAAAGAAAGATTGATGTCATTGTTCAAGAAGCTGCTTATGTTAGCCCCAAGGCTGATGTAACTGACGATGTCATCAAGGCTTTGAATAGTCTTAAATAAGTTTTATGCCCACCGCCATCGAGCTGGCCAAACAGTTTCAAGTAAGCTTGGTGGGGGATGCTCCCCATGTTTTTCAGGGTCTTGCCCCTTTGGAATTGGCCAAGGCCGATCATATTTCTTTTCTCTCGAATCCACTCTATCGTCAGCAGGCTAGCGATAGTCATGCTGGTGCTCTGATTGTTAGTAAAACTGACCTTGAGTTTTTAGAGGCTCATCCTAGTAGCCATTCTGCCCAACGGGTTTACTTTGTTTCTAAAAACCCTTACGCAACTTTTGCAAGAATGGCGCAATACTTTGCTAAGAAAAATACAGCCATTCTCGCGCCTGGAATTCATCCTAGCGCGGTGATAGATTCATCCGCTACGATTCCCGCTTCCTGTCATATTGGACCCTTTGTTCAAATTGGCCCCAATGTTCAGCTGGGAGAGCGCGTTGCCATTTTAGGTAATACATCGATTGCAAGCGATAGCATCATTGGCGAAGATACTTTGCTCTATCCTTCAATTTCGATTTACTGTGGTACAGAAATTGGTAGGCGGTGCATCATTCATAGTGGAGCAGTCATTGGGGCCGACGGATTTGGATTTGCGCCTGATTTCTCTGCAACTGGTGGTGAATGGGTCAAGATACCGCAAACTGGCAAAGTGCTGATTGGCGATGATGTTGAGATCGGTGCGTCGACAACGATTGACCGGGGCGCCATGAGTGATACGGTAGTGGGTTCCGGAACCAAAATCGATAATCAAGTGCAAATTGCTCATAATGTCGTGATTGGTCAGTGCTGCGTGATTGCAGGTTGCGCTGCAATTTCAGGGAGCACCAAGATCGGTAATTACTGCATTATTGGTGGCGCTGCGAATTTTGCTGGCCATCTCATCATTGCTGATAGAACAACGGTTTCCGGAAATACCTCGATTATTCGCTCTATTACAGAGCCAGGACAGCACTTTACGGGTGTTTACCCCTCAATGCTGCACAGCGCTTGGGAGAAAAATGCCGCAATTCTCCGTGGTCTAGATAAAATACGCCAACGTTTGCGTTTACTAGACAAGAACAAAAATACAGAGTCATAGACTTTTTAAACGGATTTAACGATTTAATCTTTTTACGTGGGTAATGAAATGAGTAAGGCTATTGCAATCGATATCAACAAGATCATGAAACTCTTGCCGCATCGCTATCCATTTTTATTGGTGGATCGTGTGCTGGAATTTACTCCCAAGGGGAGTATTACTGCCATTAAGAATGTGACGATTAATGAGCCATTCTTTCAGGGGCATTTTCCGGATTTTCCGGTAATGCCAGGCGTTTTAATAATTGAAGCACTCGCTCAAACTGCAGCCTTGCTGACTTTTACTGAAGAAAAAAAGGATGACGCTATTTACTATTTTGCAGGGATTGATGGCGCGCGTTTTAAAAAGCCCGTTGTTCCCGGGGATCAATTGGTGATGGTGGCAACTTATTTGCGTGAAAAAGCAGGTATCTATAAGTTTCATGTCAAAGCAACGGTTGACGGTGAGTTGGCTGCAGAGGCTGAGATTACCTGTGCAGTGCGTACGAAAGGTGCGTAATGAGCTTGATTCATGCATCTGCTGTAGTGGATAGTAAAGCCAAGCTTGCCAGTGATGTAGTGATTGGCCCATACTCTGTGATCGGACCCAATGTCACTATTGGCGCTGGTACGAAGATAGGCTCGCACACCGTGATTGAGGGTTGTACTACCATTGGCAAGGAAAATAATATTGCCCACTTTGCAGCTATCGGTGGCCCACCGCAGGACATGAAATACCGTGGCGAGCCCACCCAACTCATTATTGGTGACCGCAATACGATCCGTGAGTTCACGACCATTCATACTGGCACAGCTCAAGATGAGGGTATTACGCGGATTGGGAATGACAATTGGGTAATGGCTTATGTGCATATTGCACATGATTGCCAAATTGGTAACAACACTATTTTTTCTAGTAATGCTCAAATTGCTGGCCACGTCCAAGTCCATGACTGGGCAATTATGGGCGGTATGTCCGGCGTGCATCAGTTTGTGCGGATTGGTCAGCATGCGATGTTAGGCGGCGCTTCTGCATTGGTGCAGGATATTCCTCCTTTTGTGATTGCTGCTGGTGATAAAGCCTCCCCCCACGGAATTAATGTTGAAGGTTTGAAGCGCCGGGGTTTTTCCAGCGAAACCATTACTGCATTGCGTCAAGCTTACAAGGTACTCTATAAGGATGGCTTGAGTTTCGAAGAAGCTAAGGCAGAGATTCAGAAGATGGTTGTTGCTAGTGCATCTGATGCAACCACAGCAGAAAAGTTAGCCGAGTTTCATGACTTTATTGCCGCATCAACGCGCGGCATTATTCGATAGCGATAGGCTAGTTTTGCCTAAATTAGCCTGCGTAGCTGGAGAGCCTTCTGGTGATCTGTTAGCTGCTCCGGTATTGGGTGCTTTAAATCAAATTCCAGACATGGCTGGTTTGGAGATTTATGGCATTGGGGGCCCACGCATGCAAGCAGAAGGCTTGCGGTCGGACTGGCCAATGGAAACCTTGAGTGTGCGTGGCTATGTTGAGGCGATTCAGCAACTCCCTGCGATTTTGAAGTTGCGTCGTGAGCTCATTTACAGCCTATTGCACGAAAATCGTCCCGATGTATACCTTGGTGTTGATGCGCCCGACTTCAACTTAGGAGTTGAGCTCAAACTACGTCAAGCTGGTATTCCGACGCTGCATTTGGTATCCCCCTCGATTTGGGCATGGCGCGGTGGGCGGATCAAGAAAATTGCCAAAGCGGTTGATCGTATGCTTTGTATCTTTCCTTTTGAAGTGGAAATTTATCAACGTGCTGGGCTATCCGCGACCTATGTGGGACATCCTTTAGCTAGCGATATTCCCCTAGAGCCTAATACAGCACTTGCAAGACGGCGTATTGCGGTAATCTTAAATCTTCCAGAAGATCAATTAAGCGGTAAGGTGATTGCTGTTTTGCCTGGTAGTAGGGCTTCTGAGATTGAATACATTGCACCGGTTTTTTTTGAAACGATGCGATTATTAGCTGCCCGATTACAGGGAGAGAAACTTCAGTTTTTGATTCCGGTTGCTACGCCACGTTTGCGCGATGCACTTGAGCAATTATTGGCACAAGTAAAAAAACTCAACCCTGATATTCAGATCTATTTATTGGATGGTGAAGCAGATCTTGTACTGGAATCTGCAGACGTAGTTCTGATTGCGAGCGGAACAGCAACCTTGCAGGCTGCTTTATGGAAAAAACCGATGGTGATCTCTTATAAGGTTCCCTGGTTAACTGCACAAATCATGAAACGTCAAGGCTATTTACCTTACGTCGGTTTGCCGAATATTTTGTGCGGTGAGTTTGTCGTGCCCGAACTATTGCAGGATGACGCTAATCCTGAAGCATTGACCAATGCAGTACTAGATTGGCTTAATAACCCAGTAAAAGTAGCTCAACTTCAAGAGCGCTTCTCAAAAATGCATGAAACCTTGCGTCGTCCAACTGGATTATTGGTTGCGCAAGCAGTCGTTCAAACAATTGATGCTCATCTACACCAAAACACATGAGTACGATTTGGATTTGTGGCGTTGATGAGGCTGGTCGCGGTCCTTTGGTTGGCTCGGTGGTTGCTGGTGCAGTGGTGCTGGACCCCAGTAACCCGATCATCGGATTGAAAGACTCAAAAAAACTCACGCCGCACAAAAGAGAATATTTATTTGAGCAAATTATGATCCATGCAAAAGCGTGGGGTATCGGTGAGGCAAGTCCAGCAGAAATAGATCGCATCAATATTTTGCAGGCTACGATGTTGGCGATGCAACGTGCAGTCGAGGATTTAGCCAAGAGGCTAGGATCCTGGCCAAGTGAGGCCTTGATTGATGGCAACCGATGCCCTGAATTACCGATTCCGATGCAGGCAATTATTAAGGGTGATGCTAAAGAGCCCGCGATTTCAGCGGCATCGATTTTGGCAAAAGTCACTCGCGATCGTCAAATGGCACTATTGCACGAGCGGTTTCCGCAGTATGGATTTGCTCAGCACATGGGTTATCCGACGGCAGCCCATTTTGCTGCTCTCAAAGAGTATGGCGCCTGTGAAGAGCATCGTCGTAGTTTTTCTCCTGTGAGAAACGTTCTAGAGGGCTGGGTAGCTAAATGAAAATTGAATTGATTTCCTCTAAAGAAAATCCTCTATTTAAAGAA
This sequence comes from Burkholderiaceae bacterium, assembly GCA_947447945.1. GTDB lineage: Bacteria > Pseudomonadota > Gammaproteobacteria > Burkholderiales > Burkholderiaceae > Polynucleobacter. The sequence continues at coordinate 2,143 of CANFLR010000020.1, read as the reverse complement.
GTCCGCCTTTTACAGGCTACCGGATCAAAGGGTCAAAAGGCTCGAATCAGTGGCGGTCAGGCACTTCTAGAGGGAATTCATCTTGTGCAAACTTGGATAGGTGATGCAGCACTTGAAACTTTGTTTACTTCTGCGGTGGGTTTGCAAAATCCCGAGATCGTTGAGGCAATTTACGCTCATCTAGAAATCTGTCCAGAAACCCGTATCTGTGAGTTAGAGCTAGCCTTGTGGGATATCTTGAGTGATTTAGTGCATGCGCCGCATATTGCAGGTTTACTAAAGCTTCCCAATTCTTGCATTAATCCACCGCAATCCGTTTCGACTCTGACTGGTGATGTATTAATTTTGGATCGCATTCAGGATGCGGGTAACGTGGGCTCAATTCTGAGAACAGCGGCGGCAGCGGGTTTTACTCAAGTGATTGCTGTTTCTGGCTGCGCTCATTTATGGTCAGGCAAGGTATTGCGGGCCGGCATGGGGGCGCATCGCTTATTAGATCTTTATGAGGGCTGGTCTACACAGCAAGTCTTAAGTGCCGTGACTGCACCATTGCTAGTGGCTACTGCAGAAGGTTCAACTGATCTTTTTGCTATAACAAGCGATTTGACGCATCCAGTTGCTTGGGTGATGGGCAGCGAGGGTCAGGGTGCCTCCGAGGCGTTTTTGGCGCAAGCCAAAGGAGTGTCTATTCCAATCGATCCACGAGTGGAGTCGCTAAATGTTTCTACTGCTACGGCTATTTGCTTATTTGAGACTGTACGCGCAAGGCGGGCCTGATGGACCGCTTAGCCTAAGATGGTTTTATCAAACTTGATTGCCTGTAGAACAGTAGTCGCAATTTCTTCAATCGATTTACTGGTGGTAACCACCCATGGAATGGATTCTTTCTTCATCATGGATGTCGCCTCGTTAATTTCATAGCGGCAATTTTCAAGCTTGGCATAGTTACTTCCTGGACGTCTTTCATTGCGAATCTGGGAGAGTCTTTCTGCATCAATCATCAGACCAAAAATCTTGCTCCGAAAAGGAACTAGATCTTTTGGTAGGTGTCCTCGCTCAAAGTCTTCCGGAATGAGGGGGTAGTTTGCCGCCTTAAGCCCATATTGCATCGCCAAATAGAGGCTAGTCGGCGTTTTCCCCACCCTAGAGATGCCTACCAAGATCACATCGGCATCCGCAAGGTTTTTATTGGATTGGCCATCATCATGAGCCAGGGAGTAATTGATTGCCTCGATGCGGTTGCGATAGGCATCGGTATCCGCATTGTGATGGAGTCGGTTCATGGCATGGGTGGATTTGATCCCTAGGGCATTTTCGAGAGGCGCAACGAAGGTTTGGAACATATCCAAAATCAGTCCATTTGCCTTGCCTACGATGGCATTGAGCTCTGGGTTCACCAAAGTAGTGAAAACGATTGGTGGAACGCCATATTTGGCGGCGGCTTGATTGATGTTGCCGACGGCATCGTGGGCTTTATCGGCACTATCCACAAAAGGAACGCGAATATGCTTAAAAGTGGCCTCAAATTGCGCCAAAATCGATTGACTGAAGTTCTCGGCGGTAATGCCAGTGCCATCAGAAACAATAAAAACGATACGAGCTTGGGTAGTCATGAGAATGGCCTAAATGTCGAGGTCAGCACTACAATAGAAGTTAATGAAGTATGCCCCATTTTGAGTGGCCGCTATACCAGTTTCCTTATCTTTTGAGAGTATTTTATGTCCAACCAACAGCAACAAAATAGCAGTATGGCAAATGCCTACGTCTTACCCTTTGAACAACTTCGGATGACAGATGTTGAGTCCGTTGGCGGTAAAAATGCCTCTCTGGGCGAAATGATTTCTCAGTTGGGTGCTACAGGTGTTCGTGTTCCTACCGGTTTTGCAACGACCGCTTTGGCATTTCGAGATTTCTTAGAGCACAATAATCTTACGGAGCGTATTCGGCAGCGCTTGGATGGCCTGAATATTGACGATGTACGTGCGTTAGCTCAAGCAGGTTCTGAAATCCGGCATTGGATCGAGACTGCACCGTTTCAACCTCGCCTAGACGAAGAGATTCGAGCTGCCTTTAAGGTTTTGGATGATTCCGGTAAAGGCTCTTTTGCGGTGCGCTCATCAGCTACTGCTGAAGATCTTCCGGA
>CANFLR010000019.1 GCA_947447945.1 Burkholderiaceae bacterium | reverse complement strand
TTCGAATCGTGCTGGGCAGGCCAAATTAACAGACCCGAACCCTAGACTGGCTATTCTTGTCTAGGCGATCGACTTTGGTAAAGGTAAAGGGCAGAGGCAAGCGCCAGTAAAGAGAAAGCAATCGGTCCATGATAGCTAGCGTGTGCGAGCTGCAGCTCCCAACCAAATCCCAGGAGCAGGGCGAAACAAAGAAGGTTGATTTTTTTGTTTAATATGAGATAAATGCCTAGAGAGCTAGCTGCTACAAATACAGCCCAAGACCCCGTTAAGCTCACAAAGGATCCAACGCCACCAATCCAAGAGTCGACCCACATCACATCTAAAAACCGCTGAATCACATGTGCGTCATACCCACTGATTTCCCCTGCTGCAAAGAGTTGATCAATGACAATCAGTTGGCGACCTAAACCAATGCCGCCAATGCTATCAAGAACTGTGAAATACACAACAAAGAGAAAAATAGCAATTCTTGCAATCCACGAAAAAATCTCAGCCTTTGGCTTATACATTGGGTCTCGATAAAAGGCATCGCTCAAAATTAATAAGCCTATACCAACTAGAACGACTAATGGTGTTTGCACCATGTGCAGCAGAAACCACCAATTCGGACCAAAATACGCTAAAGCATCATAGTGTGGATCGTGCGCCTGTGGATGACATAAATATGCCGTCATGCCTGGATTTTTCGTGAAATGCGCAGGATGAAATAATTCCATACCCATTAAAATAAGGGGAGACAAAACTAGGCAGATAAAAATCATAATGCGCATCAGGCGTACCCCTTGGTTTATTTACTATTAAATATTAACTCACACAGGTGTATCTTAAAATAAGTCTAGACTAAGGAATAATTCTAAAGAGAGATTGTGAAAAGAGGCTTCATTTTAGAGAAACTTGATCTACAACTATATATGGGGGCTAATCTAATTTTCTACTATAAAAACGCCTTCAATCTATCAGCTTAGACAAATGAGTATTTCATTCACCCTCAAAAGCATGAAAATCCCAATGGGTTTAACTATCAAGCTAGAAGTAAGTCAAAGACTAGAAAAATTATGTAATAGTGTAGCATTCATCAATTACAAAAGAGATGTCATATGGGTCTGATTATTGCAGGGTTAATAGCAGGTTTAAGGACTGTTTTTGGCATTGCGGCGCTGGCCCTTTTGATCATGCCATCTAGTTTGAATGATCAAGGCCGCCTGTTATTTTCGCTCATGATAGGGGCTGCAATCAGTGGATTCATCATCACGAAGTTCAGTGATTTTAAAAACATCATCTCGCAACCACAAGATGGGCCTGCAGTATTAATTAGTGTATTTGCTGTTGCCGTTCTTGCGAAAAACCCTTCTCCAGAACTGATCATTCAGATCATTCTTGCTACAGTTGCTATAGCCAGTATCTTCACGGGTATTATTTTTTATATATTGGGTCATTGGAAATTGGGGCGGATCGTTCGCTTTATCCCCTATCCTGTCATTGGCGGGTTTCTTGCTGGATCAGGCCTGTTAATTACTTTATCTGCACTTTCTATCTTAACTAATCACAAAATTTCATTACTTCATTTCAGCACAATTTTGGATAGTTTTACTCGAGAGGGGGGACCACTGCTGTTAACGGGAGTAGTGATCGCTGGACTACTCTTAAAGGTTCCACCCCTATTTAAAAGTAAATTGGTCTTTCCGCTTTTACTGATTGCAAGCTCTCTCTTGCTTAATCTGTATTTTATGTGGCAACACATTCCCGTTCATGAACTTCAACATCAAGGTTGGTTGCTGACACCTCAAGGTAGTTCAGGTGGTGGCAACTCCATTTATTTTTGGTTTGAGATCCCTGTAAATGCTTGGATCTTCATTATTGATAATGCCCTGACCTTTATCGCCATCATGATTGTGAGCATTGTTGCTTTTTTATTAAATCTCTCAGGCTTAGAAGTTGCGACAAATTCTGAATTCGATTTCAATAAAGAACTAAAAGTTGCAGGATTTGCTAATATCATCGGTGGTGTTTTTGGCGGTAGCGTCAATTTCCCGGCACTTTCAGCTTCCCTCCTTGGGCAGCAAATGAAGGTACATAGCCGATGGGTAGGCTTTATTACCTATGCTTGTATTTTGATCTTCCTAGTTGTTGGGGCAGAAGCTTTGGAGTATGTCCCCAAGCCCATCTTAGGGGCACTTCTACTTTGTATGGGGATTGGTCTAATCGACGAATGGCTTATCCAAGGGTATAAAAGATTTTCAAAAATTGACTACCTGATCATTCTGTCGATAACGCTCATCATGGCACTGATTGGCTACCTATCGGCAGTTGGTATTGGGCTCATGCTGTGCCTGATTTTCTTTGTCTGGAGCTACAGCCAGCTAGAAATCATCACCCTAGAGTTAAACGATGTGGACTTCCGAAGTAATGTGGATCGATTGCCTGCTGTAAATAAAATACTTGATCAACATGGCGATGAGATTAGATATCTAAAAATTGAAGGATTCTTATTTTTTGGTTCTATTTATTCTGTTTATGAGCGAATTCAAGCTCTGATCGCTTCTGGAACAAAAGTTTTTATTCTTGATATGTCTAAAGTAAAGGCGATAGATTCCTCGGCTTTTTCAGTCATCAATAAAATTGCGCAGTTTTGCGAAGAAAAATCGTGTGTTCTCCTGTTTTCAAGACTAAAACCGAAGCTTAGAGAGCAAATCAATCTAGAAAACTCCTCCCAACAACATTTGAATTTTTTTGATGATAGAGATTTATGTATCGAAGCTGCTGAAAATTTATTAATTAAAAAATATCAGGAATCCATTACTAGTTCTCCTGAACTTATATGGGAAAACATTATCAAGAATGCGTCTGATAATGAATCTATCGCCCAATTTAAATCTTTTTTTACAGAAGCAAGATGTCAGAAAGGTGAATTCTTGATTCACCGAGGCGATGAGGGTAAAGAGCTATACATTATCGGTAATGGCAAATTTGATGTATTTATTCACGCAATGGACGATGACAATAAGTTAATCCGCGTGAGGTCCATTACTACAGGGTCTATTTTTGGTGAAACTGTCTTATATAGCGATTTAAAAAGAACCGCATCTGTTCGCGCAGAAGAGGACTCTACTATTTTTATCCTGACAAAATCACGCATGGCCGATATGGAAAAAGAATTTCCACACTTAGCCAATTCTTTGCATCGAGCTATTGTTGCCCTAATGTCAGCGCGCTTAAACTCTTTAAACCGCTTAATTGGTCGCTTAGACCCCTAATATTTGCTGTACTTGCTTCGAACGTATCAGTCGTCGATGATGCGATCAAATACTCAGAATTTTTCCATTGTGAGAGCTTGTATATGCCTGATATTAATCCGCCCTCAGAAGTTTTTTATAGATCCCCACTTACTGAGGGCTGATTATTTTAAATAAAGGGTATTCCCTTATTTTTATTGTTCGGTTTGGTCGCCAACAAGAATCCGAATGATTTAATATTTGAAAGACTCTAATAAAAATATAAGTAGGAGACCAATATGGAGCAAATTCCAACGAATCGACGCCGCTTTTTAAAGGGTGCCTTAGCTGGTGGTGCAGTTGCTGTCAGCGTGGCTTTGCCAAATACTGCTCAAGCAGAAAGCAAGCTGGCTGCTGGAGCAAAGGCTAGCAATCTTAATCCAGCTTATTTATTTTTTAATATGGAAGAGCAGTCCTTTATAGAGGCTGTGGTGAATCATATGATCCCTGCGGATGCCTTATCTCCTAAGGGAACGGAGATTGGGGTCAATATTTACATTGATCATGCTTTGGCCAACGGGTGGGGCAAGGGCGAGCGCCTTTACAACCACGGCCCTTGGAAGACGGGCTTGCCAACTCAGGGCTATCAACTGCCCCTGACCCCAGCTGAGCTGTATCGGGTTTGTATTACGAAGGCCAATATTGCCTGCGTTGAGCGTCATGGTAGGCCGTTTGAGCAATTATCTGAAGCTCAGCGACAAGATTTTTTGCTTGCGCTGTCTGCTGGCAAGATCGACTTTAAGGATGGTCCTTCATCTAAAACTTTCTTTGACATGCTGTATCAGAACGTCATGGAAGGAATGTTTTCTGATCCGATTTACGGTGGAAACCAAAATAAATCAGGATGGAAATTAATTGGCTTCCCAGGTGCCATTTCGATGCATGCTCGGGACGTTGAGACCTATCTTGATAAAAGATATACCGCGCCTATGTTTGGCATTTCAGATCTCAGTTGATACGGAAGATACGGAAAACCGATGGTTACTAAATTAAAAGAGACTGATGTTGTCATTGTGGGCATGGGGTGGACAGGGGGCATTCTGGCGAAAGAGCTCTCTGAAGCAGGTCTCAAAGTGGTTGCGCTCGAGCGGGGCGATATGCGCACTGCTCAGAATGATTATGCATTGCCGAATATTCGAGATGAATTGCGTTATGTGATTCGACAGGAGTTAATGCAAAACGCCTCAAGAGATACCTTGACTGCGAGAAATAATCCCTCGCAAGAGGCGCTACCAATTCGTCGCTTAGGCTCTTTTTTGCCTGGTGAAGGGGTGGGAGGTTCAGCTATTCATTGGAGTGGTGGAACATGGCGCTGGACTGATATGGAATTTAAGATTCGCTCAATGTATGAAGAGCGTTATGGCAAGAAATTTATTCCTGCCGACATGACGATTCAAGATTGGGGAATTACGTATGCCGAGCTAGAGCCTTACTATGAGAAATTCGAGGCAGTCGCTGGAGTCTCTGGTAAAGCGGGCAATATCAAAGGTGTTATTCAAAATGGGGGAAATCCTTTTGAGGCCTACCGCAATCGCGACTATCCGCTGCCACCTCTTAAAAATATCTTATCGGCGAAATTATTTTCAAGCGCCGCATCTGATCTTGGGTATCACCCCTTTCCTCGTCCAGCTGCGAATGCATCCCGGGCTTATACGAATCCAGACGGCTCACATTTTGGTGCATGTCAGTACTGTGGATATTGCCAACGCTTTGGTTGCGAGGCGAACGCTAAAGGCGGCCCCCAAATGACCGTGATACCGATTGCCATGAGTAAGCCTAATTTTGAGCTACGTACGCAGTCATGGGTCACTAAGGTCTTACGAGACTCGAGCGGAAAAAAGGCAACAGGGGTGCTGTATACCAACTTAGTCACTGGAGAGGAGTATGAGCAGCCCGCCTCCATTGTGCTTTTATGTGCCTTTGCATTTAATAATGTGCATCTCATGCTTTTATCTGGGATTGGCAAACCCTATGATCCCGTTAGTGGAAAAGGGATTATTGGAAAAAATTATGCCTACGATACTGGCGTAGGAAGCACCTTATTTTTTGAGGGAAAAAACTTCAATCCATTTATCTCTGCCGGCGGAACCAATAGCGTAATTGATGATTTTTATGGAAACTGGGATTTTGATCGATCCGGGCCGGGCTTTATTGGTGGATATATTGTTTCAGCTGGACACAACACTGCACTGCCGATTGGTTATCGTCCAACCCCATCAGGCTCGCCTAAATGGGGAAGTGAATGGAAGGCTGCTACTGCAAAGTGGTATCAAACTTCGATGGGAATTAGTACGCGCTCAGGAGTTTTACCGCATCGCCATAATTACTATGAGCTCGATACGGTGTACAAGAATGCATTTGGCCAACCTTTAATGCGCCTCACTTTTGACTATAAAGAGAATGAATTAAAGATGGGTATGCATGGCGCTGAAATTGTTAATCGCTTGTCCCAGCATTTAAATCCAACGCGACTAACAAAAGCATCTGCAGAAAAAAAATCATGGAATGTCGTCCCCTATCAAAGTACGCACAGTACTGGGGGCACCATCATGGGGACAAGTCCGGCCAATAGTGCAGTAAACAAGTATCAGCAAAGCTGGGACTGTAGCAATTTATTTATTCTGGGTGCAAACGTCTTCCCCCATAACAGCGCATATCAGCCAACAGGATTGGTAGGCGCCTTAGCGTATTGGACTGCTGACGCGATTAAAAATCGGTATATTCAAAAACCCGGACTATTGGTCTAGATCACTATGAAGATGCAATCTTTTTTCTTTCTTTCCCTGTATTTGCTAGCATTCACTAAATCTGCTGTTGCGCAGGATGCGTCTATCGGTAAGCAACAGTTTCAAGATTGTATAGCCTGTCATAGCACTAAGGCCGGCGAAAACCTTTTGGGTCCAAGCTTGTTTGCTATCTATGGACGACCAGCTGGCACTGTAGAGGGCTATAGATATTCAAATGCCGTTAAAAAAAGCGGCGTTACTTGGGATGCTGCTTCCTTGAATCGATATATTGACGATCCTCAAGGGTTCATCCCTGGTGGACGTATGCCTTACTCTGGGATGGCTGATGAAGAAAGCCGCAAGAATCTCATTGCCTACCTCAAGACACTGCAATAAAAAGTCAGCCTACTTCTTTTTATGTTGGCGTAATTTAAATCTTACCAGCGGGATCACACCCAATAGCAAGCTTCCCAGTGCAATGGTAAAGGTAAGCTTATCAAAACTAAGCATTGCTAAGATTGCTGCGCTCCACAAGGCAATCGCAGAGACTGTTGGCCATAGGAGCATCGTAATAAATAGACCCACAGACCTTACGGCTTCTTTGCGGAAATACCATGCACAGGCAAAGCCAGCCAGTCCGTAATAGTAGGCGGCTTGGACGCCAATGATATTGATGGATGCGGCCATGACAACGGCAATGCTTTCTGAGCTCAGCGATAGCAATAGGGTAATGATTCCGAAACAGGCAATTAAAAAAGTAGCTGCATAAGGCGTTTTCCACTGGGGATGAACTTCAGACCAGCGTTGATGAAATATCCCATCTCTTGCCTTAGAAAACATTGTTCTGGAAAATTGCAACATCGATGTTTCGATTGTGCCAATAGTGGAGAGAATGAGTGCCAGTACGGCGACATAACTCCAGGGCTTGGGGATAATCTTTTCAGCAACTGCAAAAATGATGTTGGTGCCAGATTGGGTGATTTCATCATCACTTAGAGACATTAAGGAAATGCTGGCAAAGGCAGTAAACGCTGCAAGGATAATAAGGATGGCCCCAACAATGCCGTAGCCTGGCGATTTTTCAGGATTCTTGGTTTCTTCTGTTAGGTTGATTGCGACATCCCATCCCCAAAAGAAGAAGAGGGCAATCACAGCGCCATTAGCAAAGCTACTTAGGGTAAAAGCTGAAAGCGCAAAGTGTTGCCATGAAAAATGATGGAGCGCTGCTCCACCAAATTGAATAATCACCATCAGAGATATACCAAATAAAATCAGCAGCTCAATCAGGGTCATCACAATTTGGACTTTTGCAGTCAGGCCAATTCCTTTTACTACCAGCAAGGTAATTGCGCATAACCAGATGGTGGCACAGATGGTGATCGCAAGTTGCGAATCCGCATAAGGCGATTGCAACAAGAGGAGGGTAGCTGAAGCAGCCGGTATGCTGGCAGAGGCCATAAATAATGCGGATGCAACCAGTAGCGTCCAACCGGCAAAGAATCCTAAATTGGTGCCAAAGATTTCTGTGACCCAGGCATAAGAAGCTCCAGAGTTAGGCCTACGTTTGTTTAAGTGCATGTAGGCTAAAACAATGCCAATCATGAGAAGGCCGCAATATAGCAGGCTAGCGGGCGCAAGAACGCCAACCGCGGCAATAAGTGCAACCATCGTGGCCGAAATACTAAATGATGGTGCTGAACCAGCAACACCAATAATGATGGATTGAGCCAGTCCTAAGGAATCTTGTTTGAGTGCAGTTTTCATTGTTGCTGAAATCAGATTGGGTTGTTCGCCACATAAGAGGGGTAAATTCAGATCAAAGTCACCAAGAGCGATCTGATGCCCAGTGAGCCTAAATGCCAAAAATAACAACCCTGAGTTTATTGCACCTTGGCAATTTTATGTCGTAAGCCACTGAAAATCGGGCATTCTCAGATGCATTTCCCGGTTAGCCGGATGTGATCGTGCTACATTTATGACGCTGGTAAATCAATAGAATAAAACTTAAAAAGCCCTTAACTGGGACTGGAGACCTACATGAAATTGACTAAATTCCTGATATTTTGCTGGATCGGGCTCGCTTTGCCGGCGCTTGCGCAAAACTACCCGAATAAGCCTGTCAAAATTATTGTCCCGTTTGCAGCTGGTGGTCCAGCAGATAATTACGCTCGCTTTATTGCCTTGCGACTCCAGGATGAATTTAAAACCCCGTTTATCGTGGAGGATAAGCCTGGTGCGGGAGCCATTATTGGTACGGACTTTGTCGCCAAATCTACTCCTGATGGCTACACCTTGTTACTGATGTCGAATACTCAAACCGTCAATGAGTCCTTGGTGGATAACAAACCCTTTAGTTTAATGAAAGACTTTGTTGCCATTGCCCCGATCAATTACTCTGACTTGGTTTTGGTGATTAATCCATCACTTCAATTCAAAAACTTAGGAGAGCTGATTCAGTATGCCAAGGCTCACCCTAATGAGTTAACTTATGCATCATCTGGTACTGGCACTCCATACCATTTTGCAGGAGAGCTTTTTAATTCAATGGCGGGAGTCAAAATACTCCATGTACCTTACAAAGGCAGTTCAGGCGCAAGAACGGATGTTCTCGGTGGTCAGGTCAATATGATGTTTGATGCCGTTACAACCATGTCTGAGTACGTTAAATCGAGCCAAGTGAGGGCGATGGGAACTAGTGGCCTAGCTCGCTCGTCGATCTTGCCTGGCGTCCCCACCATTGCTGAAGCAGGCGTTCCAAAATTTGAGACCTCTATTTGGTTGGGCTTAATAGCACCTGCTGGGACCCCTAAGGAAGTGGTTGATCTTCTCAATAAGGCGATTGTTCGTATTCAGCGTAACCCAGAGGTAGTGGAGCTATGGGCAAAGCAGGGGGCAACACCTTTGATCATGACTCCAACGGCATTCACGAATTACTTGAATGCAGATATTCAGAAGTGGGCGAATATCGTGAAGACTGCTGGGATTAAGTTGCAATGACAGCAGCCCGCTTTACTTGTTTTAAATCACCTATTGAAAGTGTTACATGACATTAACTATTTTAAGTGGCGGTGCTGCAGCTGGTGTCGTCAAGGGCCTCCAGGCTGATTTTGAGAAAAAATATTCTTGTCAAATCCAGGCGAACTTCAGCGCAGTAGGTGCCATGCGTGAGCTTTTATTGGCTGGCGAACCTTGTGATCTCATCATCCTCACTAGATCGATGATTGAGGGTTTGATGAAAGATGGACATGTCGTAGAGAAGTCCTTGGCCTCTTTGGGGCTTGTACTTACTGGTGTAGCCATTAAGACTGGCGATCCAGTCCCAGCGATCGCCAATCGTGAGCAATTATTTGAAGCTTTAGATCAAGCTCGTAGCATTTATTTTCCTGACCCCGAGAAGGCTACTGCTGGCATTCATGTGTACAACGTTCTGAAAATCCTGGGTCTTGAGCAGACTAAGGCAAAAGAGTCTCGCATTTTTCCTAATGGCGCTACTGCAATGGCTGCAATGGCAGAATCTCCAGAGTCTGGCTTAATTGGTATCACACAGGTGACGGAAATTAATATTACCCCTGGAGTACATTTAATCGGCTTGCTACCCAAAGAGTTTGAGCTTGCAACGGATTATTGCTTAGGTATTTGCACAAAGGCAAAGAACCCACAACTAGCGCTTGATTTTGCGCACCTCCTCACTGGCGCCGACTCAGCTTCGCTGCGTCAGAAGATTGGATTTGAACTCGCTTAGACAATAAAAAGCCGCTGTATCAGCGGCTTTTTACCAACTGCATCACTACACAGCTAAGTTAGTTTTTGACGGGTCCGGTATAACGCAGTATGTAAATTCCTTGCTGAGCTCCGCCAGTAAGATAGATATAACCGCGGTTGTCCACAAATACATCCTCCATGCGTACAAAGTTTCCATAAGAAGGAATATGAACCTTCTCTGGAAGCCCCGCTACGAAGTATCCAACTTCTCTTGGTAGGCGCTTGTCAGATACGTCATAAACACGCAGACCAGCATTGAACCAAGTCAGATAGACTAAATTGCCTTGCTTCTGTACATTGGGGTTGTACTGCAATTGATTCATATTGTGCGGGCCAAAACGTCCGCCTTTGTCACAGAAGTTGGTATAGGGCAGGCCAGGTGGTGGCACAGGGATCGGAAAGCGACTCACTGAAAAGGGCTTCACTGGGTTTGAGACATCCACTACAGTAGCGTGATCCAAGGGACCTTTGCAATCTGAAATCACTGACTCTGAATTGACATAGACGAGTTTTCGATCAAGCGCTGGTGAAACGGTATGAACATCAAAGCGATGCCCGCGCTGGAATTTAGTTTGTGAAACAAACTTCGGCTTAGAGATATCGCTGATATCTAGAATGACCATGCCTGCATCACCGTAGGATAGGTAGACGAGATTGCCATCGACAAAATTGGGGTTATGCAGATTGATGTTGGGATTTTTTTGTGGAGTTTCGCCGCCAGCGACATGCTGTCCAGGCATCCACCATCTGCCAACTTCCACGGGGTGGGCTGGATCAATGATATCGAGGATCACATAAATATCGCCGTCATAGCCTTTCATATCCGCAGCGAGATGAACATAACGTCCACCTGAATACGAATTACGGTGCGTACCGCGACCATTAGGGTTGTCGGTAAGCCAGCGACCCAGCTCTTTGGGGTTTAGTGGATCCTTAACGTCGTAAAAGATCACGCCTGCCTCGTAAGGCTTATTAGGGTCTAAGCCTGTACCTTCACGATTTTCGGGTCGACCTAAAGCTGCAACCATAATACCGTCGGCAATATCGACCTGAACGGTATTCGTGTTTGCTGGGCCAGGGATAAATTTAACGACTTTGGGGTTTTTAGGGTCAGTGACATCAATCACACTCCATCCGGGAACGCTGTAATGTGCCGTAATGGCATAAAGACGATCACCTGCGCGCGTTAATGAAATCTTAAAGCCCGGTTTGTCATTGACGGAGGTATAGCTCACCACCTCCATATTGGATGCTGTCCATCCCGGGGGAATTCGATCAGCCTTGGCAGCAGAGCAAAATCCAGCCAAAGCAATCACTACGGTTGAAATCAATATCTTCGGTAATCTGCCAGTACGAGAAAAAACCTTCATCTGAGTCCCCCTTTTTTATGTATTTTGTCTCACTTTACTCCAGAATGTAGGGCGTTTCTAGTGCCTCATTGGAATGCCGAAATCCAGTGTTTAGGGCTGCAAAGATGGAAATACGCCATTAAGATCGATGCCAACCCCAGAAGGCTACTCAAATACTCATTTCAGGAGCATTGCGCTACCTCACTTTATCTCTATATATACTGAGGTTTATATTTTTTTGCACTTTAAGTGGATAGGTCACAAAAATGAAAAGTAAACAAGCTCTCAGAAGCTATTTAGTTGCAAGCTTTTGTGTATTTGGTGTTATCACTGCCCAGGCTAGCAGCCCAACTTTAGACAAAATCAAGACTAGCGGTACGGTCACCATGGGCGTACGAGAATCCTCTATTCCGATGTCATTTACCACCGGCGGCGAGCGCTATGACGGCTACCACGTTGAAATTTGCCGCATGATCTTAAATGACATTAAAGAGAAGCTTGGAATGAGTGCGCTAAAAATACAGTACCAAGCTGTGACCTCACAAAATCGAGTTCCTCTTGTGCAAAATGGTACGGTTGATATTGAGTGTGGCACTACAACCAATAACGCTGCACGCGCAAAGGATGTTGGATTTGCCAATACCCTCTATGTAGAAGAGGTCCGTATTGCCGTCAAGGCAAATTCAGGAATTACTTCGATAGCGCAATTGGCTGGTAAAAAAGTGGCCACGACCACTGGGACAACATCGGTTCAGTTATTGCGCAGGCATGAAAAAGCCAACGGAGTGAACTTTGATGAAGTGTTCGGTAAGGATCATGCTGATAGCTTCTTATTATTGGAGTCTGGCCGAGCCGATGCATTTGTGATGGACGGTTCTATTTTGGCTGGCAATATTGCTAATGCCAAAAATCCTAAAGACTTCAAAATTGTGGGTGAGGTTTTGAGTACAGAGCCCATTGCCATTATGGTTCCCAAGAACGATCCTGAATTTAAGGCCGCGGTAAATGCCGCGATTGCAAAAATTGTGGCGGGTGGCAATATGCCGAATTTATGGAAGAAGTGGTTTTTATCACCCATTCCCCCAAAAAATATTGTGGTCGGTCTTGAGCTATCTCCCGCCACTAAAAATGCTTGGGCAAATCTCAATGACAAGCCTGCTGAAGATTATCAAAAGTAATTCTTTCTTAATTAACGGTTACTTTTATGTCTCTAGATTTGGGTGTTTTTTGTAAGAGCACCTTAGATGGCGAGCTTGTTGAGCATTGTTTTTCAGCAGTGTTTGGGCTTGCCAAAAATAGTGACCCAAGCTATCTCGATTGGCTCATGAAGGCATGGAGCTGGACATTGGCGGTCGCTGGCCTGAGTTTGATCATCGCTTTAATTCTTGGTGCAGTCATGGGTACTTTGCGAACGCTGCCAAAAGATAGGGTGCTGGATCGATGGCTTGTTCGACTAGCAACAGCCTGGGTAGAGTTATTTAGAAACATCCCCATTCTCGTTCAAGTGTTTCTTTGGTATCACGTTATTCCGGCATTAATCCCACCCTTAAAAATGCTGCCATCGTATTGGCTAGTCAGTATTGCTTTGGGATTTTTTACTTCAGCGCGGATTGCCGAGCAGGTAAGGGCGGGTATTCAAGCTTTGCCCAGCGGACAGCGTGCCGCCGCTACCGCCCTTGGCTTGAGTACTGCGCAAACCTATCGCTATGTCATTCTCCCTATGGCCTTGAGGATTGTGATTCCTCCCCTTACCTCGGAGTGTATGAATCTCATTAAAAACTCTTCCGTAGCCTTTGCGGTATCCGTCCCCGAGTTAACTTTATTTGCCATGCAAGCGCAAGAAGAGACATCCAAGGGGGTGGAGATTTATTTGGCGGTGACGCTCTTGTATGCGCTCTCAGCATTTGCAGTCAATCGGGTCATGGCACTGATTGAGAAAAGAACGCGTATTCCAGGGTTTATTGCAGCCAGTGATGCGAGCCTAGCTCATTAGAAATGACTGATATGTTGAGCTTAGATCTGAGTTTTTATAATTGGGACTTATTTACCAGTTACCTATTAAAGGGTTTGGTCTTTAGTGTGCAGTTAACGCTGCTGGCCACAGTGGGCGGGATTTTTCTGGGCACCTTATTGGCATTGATGCGACTCTCTGGTAAACCCAGTTTGGCCTATCCGGCGACTTTTTATGTCAATACTATGCGCTCGATTCCCTTGGTGATGGTCATTCTGTGGTTCTTTCTGCTCATTCCCATGTTGATTGGTAAACCCATTGGTGCAGATCTTTCAGCAAGCATTACCTTCATTGCATTTGAAGCTGCCTTTTTCTCGGAGATTGTACGGGCAGGTATTCAATCGGTACCAAGGGGGCAAGGCTATGCAGCACAGGCTTTAGGAATGACCTATGGTCAAAACATGCGTTTTATCGTTTTGCCTCAGGCCTTCAGAAATATGATCCCGGTGTTTATGACTCAGACCATTATTTTGTTTCAAGACACTTCCTTGGTCTACGCGATAGGTGCTTACGATTTACTCAAAGGATTTGAGATTGCAGGCAAGAACTATGGTCGCCCCATTGAAACCTATATTTTGGCTGCTGCAACATACTTCATTATTTGCTTCTCGCTTTCTAAAGTAGTGCGCATCATTCAGACTAAAGTCGCGATTATTCGCTAATTATTGGGCATTCAAAATAAGATAGATCATCATGATTGAACTTCAAAATGTTTCAAAATGGTACGGCTCCTTTCAGGTCTTAACGGATTGCACAACAGCGATTCAAAAAGGTGAGGTAGTAGTGATTTGTGGACCATCAGGCTCTGGTAAATCCACACTCATCAAGACGATGAATGCATTAGAGCCTTTTCAGGCAGGCGAAATTTTTGTTGACGGCGTGAGCTTGCACGATTCCAAGACGGATTTGCCAAAGCTTAGGGCAAGAGTTGGGATGGTTTTCCAGAACTTTGAGCTTTTCCCCCATTTAAGCATTACTGAAAACTTAACGCTTGCCCAAATCAAAGTCTTGGGTAGAACAGTTGATGAGGCGATGACCCATGGCCTGCGCTATTTAGAGCGGGTGGGCTTGATGGCGCAAAAAGATAAATTTCCAGGTCAATTATCAGGCGGGCAGCAGCAACGGGTGGCGATTGCGCGTGCACTGAGCATGGATCCGATTATCATGTTATTCGATGAGCCCACATCTGCACTAGACCCTGAGATGGTGGGCGAGGTTTTGGATGTAATGGTGAAACTTGCTAATGAAGGAATGACGATGTGCTGTGTTACTCATGAAATGGGTTTTGCACGCAAAGTCAGCAATCGAGTAATCTTCATGGATCAAGGCAGAATTATTGAAGATTGCTCCAAGGATGCATTTTTTGGCGATCCTGAAGCGCGATCCCCTAGAGCAAAAGATTTTTTATCTAAAATATTGGCGCATTAATTGAACTTACACCAGCACTTACATCGCATATCCAGATATTTTGGTTTGCTGCTTGCCGCTGCGGTATTGGTAGCTTGTAGCATGGTAAAAATTGAATCTAGGCTCGAGGCAAACCCTCAATGTAAAGAAGTGATTAATCCTAAGACAGGCTCGACTATGCCTTGTCCCGATTTAGATAAGATGAAGCGCCCCCCAGAGGGTGTGCCATCCGCCATTGCTGTCCCTGTGACTGCCCCGACTCCACCAACTTCTCCTAGCAGTCTCACAGAGCCGTCGGTAAGCCCCTCAAGTCTGACTGCACCTGCTGCTACTGTTGTGCCAAGATCTCAACCCACGCCTCCCTGTAAGCCACAAGTTAATACCAAAACCGGGGCTGTGATGCCTTGTCCGGGTTGATATTGTTGGGCGATTCACAATGACATTTCCCATTTCTGGTTTTGAGCATCAGGTCATTGCCATTCCCTCAGAGGATGGTGTAATGGAGATTGATTGTCAGGTTGGAGGGTCTGGCCCAGCATTATTAATGTTGCATGGCTTTCCACAAACTAAAGCGATTTGGCATCGCACAGCGCCTGAATTAGCGAAGCATTATTCGGTCGTGCTGACTGACTTACGTGGTTACGGTGCCTCATCTAAGCCTCATGGCAATTCAGATCATCTTTGCTATTCAAAGCGCTCTATGGCCGCAGATCAGCATGCTGTGATGAAAGCGCTAGGCCACGAGCAATTCTTTGTACTTGGCCACGATCGGGGTGGACGTGTTTCGCACCGCCTAGCGCTCGATTTTCCGCAGAGCGTTCTCAAGTTAATGGTGTTGGATATCTCCCCGACACTGACGATGTATGAAAATACTACTATGGCTTTTGCTCGGGGATACTGGCATTGGTTCTTTTTAATTCAGCCTGAGCCAGTGCCCGAAACACTGATTGGAGCCAATCCAGAATACTGGCTTCAAAATCATATGGGACGTCATGCGGGTACCGGTATTTTTGACTCCAGATGTTGGGCAGAGTATTTGGCTGGAGCGAATAACCCAGAATGCTTGCATGCCATGTGCGAAGACTATCGTGCCGCTGCCACGATCGATTTAGTTCACGATCGCGCTGATCGTGCGGCTGGCAAAAAACTCGCGATGCCTATGAGAGTCTTATGGGGTGAGCACGGTTTAGTCAATCAATGCTTTACACCTGTTGAGGATTGGCGCAAGGTCTCAGATCAGGAAGTCTCTGGGTGTCATTTACCTTCAGGTCATTACATTCCTGAGGAATGTCCGGAGGAGTTAATTCAGGAAGTGAGACAGTTTTTTATTTAAGGCGCTAACTGAGGAAGTTTGCTTGAAAGAGCAGGCCACCTAGACACGATAGCCGATTCAACTTGTAGAATTTTTTTATTCTTTTGCGGATAACTCATACGCGATAGCAAATCGCGAATCAGGTTGAGGTGGGCCAGTTTTTTATCATTCGCATGAATGACTGTCCAAGGCGCCATCGAACTATTGGTCTTTTTTAGCATCAGATCTCGGGCCGTGCTGTAGGCTTTCCAATATTTTTGAGCTTGTTGATCAATCGGACTAATTTTCCATTGCTTTAAAGGATCGTTTGCGCGATCTGCTAAGCGTGCAAGCTGCTCATCCTTGCTGATATCGAGGTAGTACTTGATGAGACGAATGCCCGATCCAATCAGTAGTGCCTCGAAGTCATTTACGGTGTTCATAAATTGCTGATATTGCGCAGTAGTGCAAAACCCCATGACTTTTTCAACTCCAGCGCGGTTGTACCAGCTTCGATTGAAGATGCAAAATTCTCCAGCGCTGGGAAGTTCGGCCACGTAGCGTTGGAAATACCATTCACCTTCTTCTCTTGGTGAAGGCTTGTTTAGCGCTACGACGCGGGTATCCCTAGGGCTTAAATGTTCAGTAATGCGTTTGATCGTGCCATCTTTGCCGGCAGTATCACGACCCTCCAGAATAACGAGGAGCCTTTGCCCTTTTTGGATGATCTCCTTTTGAAGCTTTACGAGCTCAATTTGGAGGAGTCGTAATTCAGTCTCATGACTCATTACTGGCGCAATGACTTTCGCCAATGCAGTCATGAGGTGGCCTTACTCAAACTGGAGTTACAGGATTGGTGGCAGGGGCTTTCTTGGCAGCTACTTTTTTAGTTGGAGCCTTTTTCGCTGGAGCTTTTTTAGCAGCTGCCTTTTTTGCGGGGGCTTTCTTGGCGACAACCTTTTTGGCAGGCGTCTTTTTTGGCGCTTCTTTTTTATCCATCTTATCCAAAGTTTTTGCCAATTTATCGATCAACTTCTCTCTATCGGCCTCTAACTTATCGAGCTTTTTTAATAGCTGTTTGACTAATTTCTTTTGGCTCATCATATTTCCTGTAATCAATAGTGTCTTTTTTGTACTTGTATACAGCTATTTCATGCTACGTTTATTTCAGCCTTGTTTCAAGCATTTATGACAGAAATAGCCATTTTTATAGCCTTCATTTAGCTTTAAACGTAAAAGGAATTTCCGGGTGCAGGTGCCTGAAATAAAGAAAACCCTAGACCAAGAGCATGATCTAGGGTTTATATCTGAAGTATGAATGAATTATTCTGGGTGAAAATTGTTGCTAGCCATGAAGCTAATCGTGCGTTCAAAGCCCAAAATGCGGATATAGCGCCATGCAATATCACGGTATTTGCTATCAAGATAGCCAATAGCGACTTCCGGATCAGTCTTTTTGGACAGATTGATCTGTTGAATTGAACGAGCCCAACGTTTTAGTCTTGTTGACATATTTGTCACCTCCATGGGCATACAACGCCTGTTCTAGGGGGTGAGATGACAAGAATTACAAAATATTTGTCAAAAATAGGTAGAAATCAGCCTAAATAGACAGCACTTTATGGGGGTTGAGAATATTTTGGGGGTCTAAAGCCCTTTTTAGGGTCTTCATGAGCTCATGAGCAACTGGGCCCTTGTGCGCCCTTAATTCCCCTAATTTGAGTTGTCCAACCCCATGTTCTGCAGAAATTGACCCCCCACAAGACTCAACCTGGGCATAAATGAGCTCATGAATGGGCTTTTCATTGGTCGCATTAAAGCTGATTGGATCTACCCCCTCTGGTGGGGCTATGTTGTAGTGGAGATTTCCGTCTCCAAGGTGGCCAAAGTTGATGATTCGAATCCCCGGGTACTGTTTTTGCATCAAGCGATCAGTGGTTTGAATAAAGCGATCTAACGCAGAAAGGGGAATGGTAATGTCGTGTTTAAGATTGGCGCCCTCAGCAGCCTGAGCCAGCGTAATGTGCTCACGCATATGCCAGAAAGCATTGGCTTGAGACAGGTTACTCGCTATCACGGCATCGTTAATGATGCCCATCTCCAGAGCCTCTTCCAAAATGGATTCCAGTAATTGGCGAACATGCTCTTCACTCTCGTGATCAGAGAGTTCAATCAGGATAGAAAATGGCGGATGATTTTTTAGTGGGTTCGCCATTTGCGGAAAATGTTTTTCGTTAAGTGCGAGTGACTCTTGGGTCATCATTTCAAATCCGGTGAGCAGTGATGTGGCACGCTTTTGAAAAAGATTGAGGAGTGTAATGGTTGAGGGGATATCTTCAGTGGCAACCAGCGTGGTCCACTGGGAAATCGGCAGGGGGTAGAGCTTCATGACTGCGGCAGTAATAATACCGAGCGTACCTTCAGATCCAATGAATAAATCTCGTAAGTCATAGCCCGTATTATCTTTGCGTAAACCTTTAAGGCCATCCCAAATTTCTCCTTGGGCCGTGACTACTTCGAGACCCAGACATAAATCACGCGTATTGCCATAGCGCAGAACATTGGTGCCCCCAGCATTGGTTGCGAGATTGCCGCCAATCATGCAACTGCCTTCAGCACCTAAGCTCAACGGAAATAAAAAACCCTCTGATACCGCTTGTTCTTGAACCACTTGCAGAATACAGCCAGCCTCCAAAAGAATGGTTTGGTTGCTCACATCTATTGCACGTATCTGATTCATGCGTTTGAGACTAAGCACCACTTGCTGGCCGCTATTATCTGGGGTGGCGCCACCACAAAATCCCGTGTTACCTCCTTGTGGAACAATCGCGATATGGACTTTTGCGCAGGCCTTAACAATTGCAGCCACCTCTTCTGTATTGCCTGGCAATAGAACCGCTAAAGCCTTGCCGCTATAGCGTTTACGCCAGTCAGTGAGATAAGGTGCTGTCTCGTTCTCAGAAGTCAGCACCGAGCTCTTCCCCAAAATCAATTCCAGTTCAGCGAGCAATTGTTGTGACATTGTTTACTTAGTGCGTCTCTTTGACTTGAGTGCCTTGCTTGGCGAGCATTTTTGCATGCGCCTTGATAGGTTTGAGGTAGCTTAATAGACAAATAAAAGCGGTTGTCGCTAAGAGCGTTTCTAGTAGGGCTAGCCAAAAATTAGCGCCGGTCTCGGTAATGCGTACTAATCCTTCGGTAATGTAGAGCAAGATGAGCATTGAGGCCCATTGCATGGTGTAGATTTTTCCTTTCCAGAGTCCTGGAATCGCAAAGAGCAATGGGATGCCTTTGAGGATCAGCCAAGATCCATTTGGCCGCAGTGGGGAAATAAACCATTCCCAGCATACGCACAAAATAAAGAGATCTATAAACGCCGCTGTGGCGAGTAGTTGATACGGATTTTTTTCTAAGATCTTTTTGGACATCAGTTTATTTTTGAATGAGTTTGAGTGCCGTCTCAGCTAAACGCTTGCCTTGTGCTTTAGCAAGCCTTTGTTCTTCTGCGCTAATGGGAGCGTTACCATCTGCATGGGCAAGATGGGTGACGCCATAGGGGCTACCACCCGTACTCGAGCTCATCAGATCAGGTTCACTATAAGGCAGGCCGATGATCATCATGCCGTGGTGCAGCAATGGAATCATCATCGTCAGCAGGGTACTTTCTTGGCCACCATGTAAGCTACCAGTACTGGTAAAAACACAGGCAGGCTTTCCGATGAGGGCCCCACTGAGCCATTGAGGGGAGCTACCATCCCAAAAGTATTTCATGGGGGCTGCCATATTTCCAAAGCGGGTTGGTGAACCAAGAGCAATGCCGATACAGTCCTGGAGATCAGCATATTCAACATAGGGTGCCCCGTCATTGGGAACTGCTGCCTCAGTAGACTCGCATACTGTAGAAATTGCTGGGACAGTTCTCAAGCGGGCGTTCACCCCCGGAACGCTTTCAATGCCTTCGGCGATGAGGCGCGCTAAATCACGGGTTGCACCGAACCGGGAGTAGTACAAAACTAAAATATCATGCTGACTCATATTCATCTCTTATGATAAGGCGATGCGCATTATTCGTAATCCTCAATTATGGCTCTCTCTGGCTCGGGAGATACGGGAGCGTAATCGCGGTCAAAATATTAAACAAATTGCGGCCAGCTTAGCCTTTACAACCACCTTGTCCTTGGTGCCCATGCTGACCGTAGCCTCCATTCTGATTAGTTATTTACCCAGCGTCATCCGCATCAAGAATGCTTTTCAGACCTGGCTCCTAGATACTTACATGCCAGGAGGCCTAAATCAGCAAGTTTTTATCTATCTAGATCAATTTTCGGCAAAAGCCCAGGGCCTTACTTATTTAGGCTTATTGGGGCTCCTCATCACCACGATCACTACTATGGCAGTGATAGAAGGGGCCTTAAATCAAATTTTTCAGGTACAGCAAAAGCGTCCTATTTGGAAAAAGATTGCCATTTATGCTGCGGCAATGATTTTAGGCCCCGTTTTTTTGGGTTTTGGCACTTACCTGAGCGGTTTGTTATTCAGTTCAGCAGGGGGGTGGACCCCATCGTTGACTTTGGGCTTTGAACTGGTAGCTGCGGTTGTACCCATATTGCTCGCTGTCGGAGTTTATACGCTGGTTTACAAGGTGTTGCCTTATGCCCAAATTCTTTGGAAAGATGCACTAAGCGGAGCTTTTTTTGCTGCAATTACTTTTGAGTTGATGAAGTTTGGTTTTGGTTTGTTTTTAACAAATACCGCATTCTATAAAACTGTCTATGGCGCCTTTGCGATCTTTCCTTTGGCTTTGGTCTGGATCTACCTCACTTGGTGGATCACCTTGGCTGGCGCTGTCTTGGTGGCAAATCTACCGAGCATTCGAAGTGGCTTTATTAGGGTTATTCGCTACTGAGATCACCATGAAATTCTTGATTCTTCAGGACCTTGGGGATATATTGAAGTCATCAATACCGATTCGCTGGAGACTATATGAAAGTTCGTGACATATTGCGGGTGAAGGGCAGTACACTTTTTACGGTTGCCCCCGAAACTGCTTTGCAGACCGCTGTATTAGTGATGAGCGATCATGATATTGGGTCTTTGATAGTGATGCAGTACGACAAACTGGTGGGTATTCTGACTTTCCGTGAAGTGATTCAGGCTTTAGCAAGTCACCAAGGCAAGCTTGATGGTTTGCAGGTTCAATCGGTCATGAATGAGAAGCCCTTAACTTGCAATATGGAAACGGAAATTGATGAAGTGCGCCGTATGATGCTGGTCGATCATGCCCGTTATCTGCCAGTAGTAGATCAAAAGATGTTGATGGGCGTAATTTCTTTCTACGACGTTGCTAAATCCGTTGTAGAGGCTCAAGACTTCGAGAACACCATGCTAAAGGCTTATATTCGGGATTGGCCTGAGGATGCAGAAAAAGCATCTAATTAGCCCAAACTCTTTTCGCTGCGCTCTTAGCCAAGACCCCTGACAGATGACATAATGTTGGTATGTCAGGAAATACTTTAGGCCTTCTCTTTACTGTTACCACCTTTGGCGAATCCCACGGACCCGCTATTGGGGCGGTGGTAGATGGCTGCCCTCCTGGGCTAGCGCTTTCAGAAGCTGACTTGCAAACAGACTTAGATCGTCGTAAACCGGGAACCTCACGTCATGTAACGCAGCGTAAAGAAGAGGATAAGGTAGAGATTTTGTCAGGCGTCTATGAGGGTAAAACGACAGGCACTCCTATCGGCCTGTTGATCCGCAATACTGATCAGCGCAGCCAAGACTATGGCGATATTTTAAAAACCTTTAGACCTGGGCATGCCGACTATACCTATCAATATAAGTATGGCCTCAGAGACCCTCGAGGTGGAGGTCGCTCTTCTGCACGTTTAACCGCTCCGGTTGTCGCAGCTGCGGCAATTGCGAAGAAGTGGTTGCACGAACAATATGGCACTGAGTTTTACGGTTTCATGAGTCAGCTGGGTGAGATTGAAATTCCGTTTATTGACCCTAGCCAAATTCAGAATAATCCATTCTTTGCTGCCAATGCACAGATCGTTCCGCAACTTGAGGCATATATGGATAGCTTGCGTAAAGCAGGAGATTCTTGCGGTGCCAAGATTGAAGTCCGAGCACGTAATGTGCCCGTAGGTCTTGGTGAGCCTCTCTTTGATAAGTTAGATGCTGATATTGCTCACGCGATGATGGGAATCAATGCCGTTAAGGGTGTGGAGATTGGTGCGGGATTTAAATCTGTTGCGCAACGGGGTACCGAGCATGGTGATGAACTTCATCCAGATGGTTTTGCAAGCAATAATGCTGGCGGTACTTTAGGTGGTATTAGTAGCGGCCAGGACTTGAAAGTCTCGATTGCCATCAAGCCAACCTCTAGCATTCTGAGTCCAAAACAATCGATTGGTTTAGATGGCAAGCCCATCGAAGTCCAAACCAAGGGCCGCCATGATCCATGTGTTGGTATTCGGGCCACCCCAATTGCAGAGGCAATGTTAGCTTTGGTATTGATGGATCATGCCTTGCGTCACCGTGCGCAGTGTGGTGATGTGACCTTAACAGTGCCGCCGATTCCTGCTTCACGCCCTGGCTCAAGCTCCGACTAAATCACTTGACATGCTACTGAGTAAGATCGCCCAATAAGAATATGACACCTTCAGTACGTTGGGCCTTCGGGTCCTTTTTCTTTTTATATTTTGCCTACGTTGGCTTAGTTTCTCCCTACGCTAGCCTATTTTTCTTAGAGCAGGGTTTTAGTACTATAGAAATTGCCGCCCTGATGTCGATGTTGCAAATCACTCGCATCATTGGCCCGTTTTCTTGGGGGTGGCTATCAGACTATCTTTCAAATCGCGTGGGCATTATCCGATTCTGCGCTTGCTTAGCTGCTGTTGTCTTTCTCTGTATTTTCTTTCTTCACAGTTACCTTGCTTTTTTTGTGTGGATGTTTGTCTTGCATACCATTCTCAGTAGCTTGATGCCCCTAGGCGAGTCGGCAACTGTTCATGCTTTATTTAAAGACAATTCTTTTGATAAGCGTTATGGCCGCTTGCGTCTGTGGGGATCGATTGGTTTTATCGTGATGGTGCTCTTGGCGGGAGAGCTTTTTCAGCGAAAAGGTATTGAACTCTATCCTTTTGTGGGGATAGTCGTACTTGGTTTATTGGCGGCCGTTACATTTAGCTTGCATGAGCCGAAGATGGAGCGACGTAAGATGGTTAAGGGCGAACTTTTAGTTGTGCTCTTTAATCCAGATGTTCGCTGGTTTTTGATCTCTGGTTTTTTTATGATCTTTGCTCATGCTGCGCTCTATGTTTTTTATTCTCTCTATCTATCCAACCTTGGGTATAACAAATTTCAAATAGGATTATTTTGGGCCTTAGGTGTTTTTGCGGAGGTAATCTTTTTTTACTTCCAGAGCAAGGTTCTTAGTCGCCTAGATGCACAAGTAGTACTGCAAGCATCCTTTGGTGTAGGTGTGATTCGTTTTGCTTTGATAGCGCTCTATCCGATCACGCCGGTTTTAATTTTTGCGCAAATTCTACATGCGGGCACTTTTGCTGCACATCACAGCGCTGCTACAAAATTACTGCAACGATGGTTTACAGGTCCGCTGCAGGCAAGAGGGCAAGCCCTCATGGCAACCATCTCTTACGGTTTGGGCGGTACTTTGGGCGGTTTGTGCGCAGGTTGGATTTGGGATGCCTTCCAACCGCGTGATGTATTTGTGATGTCTGCCTTGGCTTGTGGCCTAGCAGGTATGGCGATTCAAAAACTCAGACCACAGCATTACATTGAAGCGTAATTGGGTCCACCACCACCCTCAGGGGTAAGCCAAATAATATTTTGACTTGGGTCTTTGATGTCACAAGTTTTGCAATGGACACAGTTTTGTGAGTTGATTTGCAGACGTGCTTGACCGTCCTCTTCAATAAATTCATACACTCCAGCAGGGCAGTAGCGTTGCTCTGGCCCTGCATATTTTTTGAGATTCAGATTAACGGGTACGCTGGCGTCTTTGAGAGTGAGATGAACCGGCTGATTTTCAGCATGATTTGTATTAGAAATAAAGACCGAAGAGAGGCGATCGAAAGTAATCTTGCCATCTGGCTTGGGGTAATCAATAGGCTGATGCTGGGAGGCTGGCTCTAAGCACTCATGATCAGCGTGTTGAAGATGGACCGTCCACGGCACATTCCCCCCAAATAGTTTTTGCTCTATACCAACCATTAAGGTTCCCAAATAAAGCCCCTTAGACATCCATGGCTTGAAGTTGCGCGCTTGCTGAAGTTCGGTATGTAACCAGCTATTTTGGAAGGCTGTAGGATAGGCTGCCAGGACATCGGTGGCACGATTTTCAAAAATGGCCGACACAGCAGCGCTAGCGGCCAGCATGCCAGTCTTGATTGCAGCATGACTGCCTTTAATACGGGATGCGTTCAGGTACCCCGCATCGCAGCCGATCAGTGCGCCACCTGGGAATACTGTCTTCGGTAGGCTGTTTAAGCCGCCAGCAGTGAGGGCACGGGCGCCATAAGCAATGCGCTTACCCCCTTCAAAGGTCTCCCGAATTTTAGGATGTAGCTTGTAACGCTGGAATTCTTCAAAAGGCGAGAGGTAAGGATTTTTATAGGAAAGGCCAACCACAAGACCAACAGCGACCTTGTTATCGCCTAAGTGATAGAGAAAGGAGCCGCCATAGGTATCGCTTTCAAGTGGCCAGCCAGCAGTGTGAACCACTAAGCCCGGTTTACTCTTTGAGGGCTCTACCTCCCAAAGCTCTTTAATGCCAATACCGTAACTTTGTGGATCAACATCTTTATCTAGAGAAAATTTTGTGATGAGCTCTTTACCTAAGTGACCGCGCGCACCTTCTGCAAATAGGGTGTACTTGCCACGCAGTTCCATGCCAAGCTGAAATTGATCAGTAGGTTCCCCAGCCTTGTCTAAGCCCATTGAGCCGGTAACAACCCCACATACAGCGCCTAAGTCGTTATACAAAACTTCCGAAGCGGGAAAGCCTGGAAAAATTTCTACGCCTAAGTTTTCGGCTTGCTGTCCAAGCCAGCGAGCGACGTTAGCAAGACTGACAATATAGTTGCCTTCATTCTTAAAGCAGGTTGGCAACATCCAGTTGGGCACTTGATAAGACTTCTCGGAAGTTAAAAAGAGAAATTGGTCCTGCGTGACCTCTGTCTCTAAGGGGGCATCCAGCTCTTTCCAGTTTGGAAACAGTTCAGTGAGGGCTTTGGGGTCCATGACGGCGCCTGAAAGAATATGTGCGCCGATTTCAGAGCCTTTTTCCAGAACGCAAACGCTGACTTCTTTGCCGGCAGACTGAGCAATTTGTTTTGCCTTAATTGCTGCCGAGAGACCTGCAGGCCCACCCCCAACGATTACCAAGTCGTATTCCATGGACTCTCTAGGTCCAAATTGCGCCAGCAATTCCTGGGGATTCATACGATTTCTCCGAAATATCTTAAAAATGAGGACTTCAACAGCATTAGTTTAGTTCTAAGTGAGGGGAACCAGCTTAGTGCTTTGGTGGGCTTATCCGATCGCGCTAAAGCGTTATGATTGCATTTTTACCCTTTTTAGCAATATTAGGACAAGAGCGATGAATAAAACTTACCCATCGGCAGTGGATGCCTTGCGGGATATTTTGAAGGATGGCCAAAAACTCGCAGTGGGTGGTTTTGGTCTTTGTGGAATACCAGAGGCCTTAATTGCTGCTGTTAAAGATTTGGGCGCACAAAATTTGACCGCAATTGCCAACAATGCGGGTGTTGATGGTTTTGGGCTCGGTATTTTGCTCAATTCGCGTCAGGTTAAAAAGATGGTGGCATCTTATGTGGGCGAGAACAAGGAATTTGAGCGCCAGTTCTTGGCTGGTGAATTAGAGTTGGAATTTACCCCTCAGGGCACTCTTGCTGAAAAATTGCGTGCTGGTGGATGCGGTATTCCTGCCTTCTATACCAAAACTGGTGTCGGTACTTTAGTGGCTGAGGGCAAGGAAGAAAAAGAATTTGATGGCGAGAGATACATCATGGAGCGCTCCATTATTTCTGATATCTCTTTAGTTAAAGCATGGAAGGCAGATAAGTCGGGTAACCTCATTTATCGCTACACTGCCCGCAACTTTAATCCAATGGTAGCAATGGCTGGCAAGGTCACCGTTGCAGAGGTGGAGGAGATTGTCGAGAACGGTCAATTAGATCCTGATGAAATTCATACGCCAGGTATTTATGTTCATCGCTTGGTCTTAAATACGACTCCTGAAAAGCGAATTGAGCAACGCACTTTGTCGGCAGCCCAATAACTGCAAGCCTGCACTAAACAGATAATGATTGAGGAAGATTGATATGCCTTGGAATAGAGATGAAATGGCAGCACGTGCTGCTAAAGAACTAAAAGACGGTTACTACGTTAACTTAGGAATTGGGATGCCCACCTTAGTGGCTAACCATGTGCCTAAGGAGATGGAAGTGTGGCTACAGTCTGAAAATGGTTTACTGGGTATTGGCCCATTTCCAACAGAGGCTACCATTGATGCAGATTTAATCAATGCAGGTAAGCAAACAGTGACAACCCTGCCAGGCTCTTCCATTTTCTCTTCTGCGGATTCATTTGGCATGATTCGTGGTGGCAAGATTAATATTGCTATCTTGGGCGCTATGCAGGTGAGTGAGCATGGGGATCTTGCAAACTGGATGATTCCTGGAAAAATGGTCAAAGGCATGGGCGGCGCTATGGACTTGGTAGCCGGTGTGAAGCATGTGGTGGTTTTGATGGAGCATGTTGCCAAGAAAAAAGATGGCACAGAAGAAATTAAAATTCTGCCCAAATGTACTTTGCCATTGACTGGTGTTGGCGTGATTAGTCGCATCATTACCGACCTGTGTGTTTTGGATATCACTCCAAAGGGGCTCAAGTTGGTGGAATTGGCCCCTGGAGTTAGCAAGGATGAGGTGATTGCTAAAACAGGCGCACCGGTTGATACAGCAGGTTTTTAACGCCCGTCACCATTTAATGAAATAATGGGATCACCATGTCGGGCTCCCATCATTTTCATTCCCATCCTGCCAAGCATACTCATCAGCATGCTGGGGCAGATCCTTCTCTGCATGCGCACAAGAAGGGCGATGCTAAGCATTCTCATAGCAAAGAAGTTTCCAATCAAAATCTTCTACTCATTGCACTAGTACTGACACTTGGTTTTTCTGGGGTTGAAGGTGCAGCCGCTTATTTTGCTGGCTCACTGGCATTAATTTCTGATGCTGGCCATATGGTGACCGATGCCGCCGCTTTAGGTTTGGCTCTGCTCGCGCAAATCATTTCAAAGCGTCCCCCGTCGCCTAAACATTCTTTTGGCTTTGGCCGCGCCGAAGCTCTTGCTGCTTTTGTCAACGGCATTGTGATGTTGGTCTTAGTCGGATGGATTGTGATTGAGGCCGTGAGTCGCTTTTACACCCCCCATCAAGTGGATGGAATGACAGTCACGGTCGTAGCCGCTATTGGGCTCTTGATGAACGTGGTCGTTGCTTGGGTCTTATCGCGTGATAGAACCAGCGTCAATACCAGGGCTGCTCTTGTACATGTGATGGGCGATTTGCTGGGGTCGGTTGCTGCTTTGCTTGCTGGTTTAGTGATTCAGTTTACGGGTTGGATGCCGATTGATGCCATCCTCTCTATCCTTGTTTCGCTCTTGATCCTGAAATCCACTGTCAGCATTTTGAAAGAGTCATATCACTTCCTGATGGAGGGCGTTCCATTTCATATCGACTACTTGCAAGTCGGTAGTGATTTAAAGAACCTGCCAGGGGTTCTTGCTGTTCATGACCTTCATGTATGGGAAATGACGCCTAGCTTTCCAGCCTTGATCGGCCATATTGAAATCGAGCACATCCAAGAGTGGCCAGAAATCATGTCGCGCATTAATTCTATGCTCCTTGAGAAGCATGGGATTGACCATGTCACGCTGCAACCGGAAGAAGTGGGTGATGAGCATGATCACCATGAGACTGAGGAAGTTCATGCCGCATCAATCCATCATGCTGGCGATCTTTTTTTTGTTGATTGCACTAACAGCGATGGCTGTCACCGTATGGCCTATCAAGCTTGGGGCGACCCGAGCAATTCAAAGGTATTGCTTTGTGTGCATGGTTTAACTAGGCGGGGGAGTGACTTCAAAACCTTAGCGCAAGCTATGTGCAAGGATTACTACGTAGTGTGTCCCGATGTAGTTGGCAGGGGCAATTCTGATCGCTTACCAAACCCGATGATGTATGCAGTACCTCAGTATGTTGCTGATATGGTTAGCTTAGTTAAACACCTAGGCGTTTCACAGGTAGATTGGTTTGGCACCTCAATGGGCGGACTGATTGGCATGGTTTATGCCTCTATGCCCCATTCGCCGATACGCCGTATGTTGATTAATGATGTGGGTCCACGCATTGAGCCTGCAGCAATTCAACGTCTTGGGTCTTATGTAGGCCAATCTTTTTCTTTTGCTAACCGTGCTGATGCATTAAGTCGTTTAAATGCGATTTGCTCCACCTTTGGCGAGCACACTGCTGATGAGTGGGAGGTCTATAACGGCCCCATGTTGGTACAGAAGAATGGTCTGTGGGAGATGCATTACGACCCAGATATTTCCGTGCCGTTTGCTTCGGTCAATCCGATCATGGCTAAAGCTGGTGAGATGGCGATGTGGCACGCGTTTAAGCAAATTCATATTCCGATGCTGATTGTGCGAGGTGGCGACTCTGATCTCTTATCTGCGCAAACGGTTGCAGAGATGTGCAAAGTTAATCCTCATGCTAGAAGTATTGAAATTCCGCATGTTGGTCATGCACCAGCTTTTGTGAAGGCAGAGCAAATTGCTTTGGCAAAAGAATTCTTTAGTTAAGTGATTCTCAATGTTTGCATAAATAAATATTGCTCAATAAAAGCAGTATAAAAATCGGTATTAAGTGATGGCAAATTCACCCGAGAAATTTAAAGTTATCGATGGCTGGTATGGTGAGCCAGCTGATATCCATGCTGCCGGCGTTTTGCAGATTTTACAAATGCTCAATTTAGATGAAGCAACTCTAAAAGCTGCCACCAATATCGCTCGTACCCATGGCAAAGAAGCGTTGATCAAATTGATTGGCGAGGACCCGGCAAAGTTACTAATAGGTTATCGTGGACTGCGCCAAGCACAAGCAAAGCTGGTTCGTGAAGACGGTGGTCTCAGTGTCTCTGGGCAAGAAGAAATGTTGCGCAAAATGCTCCTGGCATTTGGGGATGATTTACGGGTGGTCCTTATCTACTTGGCGTCACGTCTGCAAACTCTTCGATGGGTGAATCAAGAAAAACTAAAGATGCCCGCGCCCTGGGCTCAAGAAATCTTAGATATTGATGCTTCATTGGCTAATCGCCTAGGGATTTGGCAGATTAAGTGGGAAATGGAGGACTTGGCCTTTCGGACCCTGTCGCCCCAGACCTATCACGATATCGCCAAAATGTTGGACGCAAAGCGGATTGAGCGCGAAGCCTTCATTGAGCAGATCGTACTTCGATTGCAGGAAGAGTTACGCGCATCCGGCATTGCTGGTGAAGTCTTGGGTAGACCAAAACACATCTACAGTATTTGGAAAAAAATGCAGGGAAAATCATTGGACTTTGCCAATCTTTATGATGTCAGGGCGTTTCGAGTAATCGTCTCGGATGTTAAATCCTGTTATACCGTTTTAGGTCTGGCACATAATATTTGGCAGCCTGTGCCCCGCGAGTTTGATGACTACATCGCAAGACCTAAGCCCAATGGCTACCAATCGTTACATACCGTTGTGATGGAGGAGGGCGGTACTGCCTTTGAGATTCAGGTGCGCACTCAAGAAATGCATCAACAGGCTGAATATGGTTTAGCAGCACATTGGCGATATAAGGAGGGTGCTTACAGTGGTACCGCAACCCCTGCACGGAGCGCTGCGGAGCATTCGGGACCTCATCACCAGAGTGGTACTCATAGTGCTGCAGTTGCTTATGAGAGACAGATCGCTTGGGCAAGGCAGTTAATTTCTTGGAAAGAGGATGCCTGGGAGCAACTTAAGCATCACGAGATTGATGATCATATTTATGTATTAACGCCATTAGGTAAAGTCATCTCATTAGAGAAGGGCTCTTCGCCCATTGATTTTGCTTACGCTGTTCATACTGATTTGGGGCATCGTTGTCGTGGTGCGCATGTCGATGGCGCCATGGTTACCCTAGACACCCCATTGCAAAATGGTCAAACGGTGGAAATCATGACAGTTAAGCATGGGGGACCATCACGAGATTGGATTAGCCCTGATCGCCACTATTTACGTTCCCAAAGAGCGCGAACCCGAGTGCGCGCTTGGTTCAATGCCTTAGACGATGAAGAGACGGCGACGCATACTAAGACCGCCGATCCTAAATTGGAGCCCAAGTCGGAATCTAAAGTCCCGGCCGCTCCAGAGATTGTGTTGCGCCAAAGCACTCGCAAGCAGGGTCAAGGTAGCGATGTTCTGGTTGTGGGCGTAGATTCGCTATTAACGCAATTAGCGCGTTGCTGCCGCCCAGTCCCTCCAGATGCGATTGCAGGTTTTGTGACCCAGGGTCGAGGGGTGTCAATTCATCGCCGCTCTTGCAGAACTTTGAGGGGGCTTTTAGAAAGGGCCCCAGAAAGAGTGATTCAGACAGCTTGGAATGAATCAAACTCGTCAGCAGTGTTGAAAGATCAATCTAAAAGGGTCTTTCCAGCGGATTTGGCGGTCAGCGCCTTAGACCGACCAGAGTTGATGCGGGAGCTCTTTGAAATATTAAGCAGGCAGGGAATTCATGTGATTGATTTACGCAAATCCTCTAAAAAGGGTGTGGCGCAGATCCTTTTAACCGTTGAGATTGCAGATTCCGAGGCCTTACGTCTAGTACAAAACAGCCTCGAGGATCTGAAAGGTGTCACTCAAGTTCGCCGCCGGTGATAAAATCTTGGTCTTAATAGGCTCGTAGCTCAGCTGGTTAGAGCACCACCTTGACATGGTGGGGGTCGTTGGTTCGAGTCCAATCGAGCCTACCA
The DNA here is from genome assembly GCA_947447945.1 of Burkholderiaceae bacterium. Lineage (GTDB taxonomy): Bacteria > Pseudomonadota > Gammaproteobacteria > Burkholderiales > Burkholderiaceae > Polynucleobacter. The sequence continues at coordinate 3,009 of CANFLR010000019.1, read as the reverse complement.
ACGAATAAAGACCCAAAAGTGCGCGGTTGCCGAAAGCTACCGCGCTTTCTTTTTAGTAGTTATCGCGAAGTACTGAAACAAATGATGCCTTATACAATTGAGATGGAGTGGTCATGCTAGTAGTAACTCTGCCAGATGGATCCAAGCGTGAATTTGAGGCCCCAGTTCGCGTAGCTGATGTTGCCCAAAGCATTGGTAGCGGTCTTGCAAAGGCTGCCTTGGGCGGTATTGTCGATGGCAAGATGGTTGATTTAAGTTTTCTCATTAACAAAGATAGTCAACTAGCCATCATTACCGATAAAAGCCCTGAGGCTTTAGAGATTGTGCGTCACTCGACTGCGCACTTGCTGGCATACGCTGTCAAAGAATTATTTCCTGAAGCGCAGGTGACGATCGGCCCTGTGGTTGAGAATGGTTTTTACTATGACTTCTCGTATCACCGCCCATTTACACCGGACGACTTAATTGCTTTGGAAAAGAAGATGATTGAGCTCTCCAAAAAAGATGAGCCAGTGATTCGTACAGTCATGCCTCGCGATGAAGCCATCCAATTTTTTAAAGGACAAGGCGAAAACTACAAAGCAGAATTGATTGCTAGCATTCCCCAGGGTGAAGAGGTATCGCTGTATGCAGAAGGTAAGTTCACTGATTTATGCCGTGGCCCTCACGTACCTTCTACAGGCAAGTTAAAGGTATTCAAGTTAATGAAGCTGGCTGGCGCGTATTGGCGTGGCGACAGTAAGAATGAGATGTTGCAGCGCATCTACGGCACCGCTTGGCTGAAAAAGGAAGATCAAGACGCTTATCTTCATATGCTTGAGGAGGCAGAGAAGCGTGATCATCGCCGCTTAGGAAAATTACTCGATTTATTTCACTTTCAAGAAGAGGCGCCCGGTTTAATTTTCTGGCACCCAAAAGGCTGGTCAATTTGGCAAGAGGTTGAGCAATACATGCGTCGCGTTTATCAAAACGAAGGCTACCAAGAAGTGAAAGCCCCGCAAATTTTGGATCGCGGTCTTTGGGAAAAATCAGGTCATTGGGATAACTACAAAGAAAATATGTTCACGACCGAGTCTGAAAATCGTGCTTACGCTTTGAAGCCGATGAACTGTCCTGGTCATGTGCAGATTTTTAATTCTGGATTACATAGTTATCGTGAGTTACCACTGCGTTACGGTGAATTTGGACAATGTCATCGTAATGAGCCGTCAGGTGCATTGCATGGTTTGATGCGTGTCCGTGGCTTTACTCAAGATGATGGCCATATTTTTTGTACAGAAGATCAGATTCAGTCTGAGGTTGCGGCCTTTGATCGTGCTGTGCGCGCAGTTTACAAAGACTTTGGTTTTACTGAGGTTGCAGTAAAGTTGGCATTGCGCCCTGTAAAACGTGTTGGAAGTGACGCTATTTGGGATAAGGCTGAAGCTGCCTTAAGGGGTGCCTTAACGGCCTCCGGCCAAGAATGGGAAGAGTTACCAGGAGAAGGGGCTTTTTATGGCCCTAAGATCGAATATCACCTTAAAGACTCTATTGGTCGGACGTGGCAGTGCGGCACCATTCAGGTGGATTTTTCTATGCCAGAGCGTTTAGGTGCCGAATATGTCACCGAAGAGAATGCCCGCAAGGCTCCAGTGATGCTTCATAGGGCAATTGTGGGCTCTTTAGAGCGTTTTATTGGTATTTTGATCGAAAATCACGCTGGAAACATGCCAGTTTGGCTGGCTCCTACGCAGGCCGTAGTCCTGAATATTTCTGATAATTCCGCTGCATATGCGCAACAAGTCCAGCAATCTCTGAAAAAACAAGGGTTTAGAGTCGAATCTGATTTGCGAAATGAGAAAATTACGTATAAAATACGCGAGCACGCATTACAGAAGATCCCATTTTTACTGGTTGTCGGTGATAAAGAGTCTGAAAGTAATACTGTGGCCGTTCGCGCCCGTGGCGGAGTGGATTTAGGTGTAATGCCTCTTGAAGCCTTCGTTGCCCGACTCCAGCAGGATATATCCCATAAGGTCGGACCCGAGCATAGCTAGGGGTAGGATGGCTTTTATTGTTTATTGATAAGGAATTAAGAAGATCGCTACTGATAAATCGCAGCGCATTAACCGGGAAATTACTGCTCCTGAAGTGCGTCTGATTGGAATTGATGGTGAGCCCATCGGTGTAGTTAAGTTGAGTGAAGCCCTGGCCCTAGCCGAAGAGAAAGAGACCGATTTGGTTGAAATTGCTCCGACTGCTGTGCCACCTGTAGTCCGAATTATGGACTTCGGCAAATTCAAGTACCAAGAAGCCAAACGTCAGCATGAAGCTAAGCTGAAGCAAAAAGTGATTCAGGTGAAGGAAGTCAAATTCCGTCCCGGCACAGATGATGGCGACTATGGTGTCAAGCTACGCAATCTCATCCGCTTTTTGGAAGATGGCGATAAGACAAAGATTACGCTTCGTTTTCGGGGTCGCGAAATGGCCCACCAAGAAATCGGAGTCAGAATGTTGGAGCGTTTGAAGTTGGATCTGCAAGAGCATGGCCAAGTTGAACAGTTTCCAAAAATGGAAGGTCGCCAGATGGTGATGGTATTGGCCCCCATTCGTAAGGCTAAGTAATTAGAAAATTCTTAGGAATAATCTTTTTTCTTATGTAGGGAGGTGTCCTGGTGAATAACTGAGACGCTGGCAGTATGAAGTGCTTCTGGGTACAGGAAGAGTGACCGTCGGTTACCACCTATGTTGCACAAGTAGATAAAGGGGTGCTTTATGCCCAAGATGAAGAGCAAGAGTAGCGCTAAAAAGCGCTTCACGGTTCGCGCAGGCGGAACGATTAAACGAGGTCAGGCTTTTAAACGCCACATCCTCACCAAGAAGACCACAAAGAATAAGCGTCACCTACGTGGTACTACCGAAGTTGCGAAAGCTGACGTTAAGTCAATTCGCTCCATGCTTCCATACGCTTAACCTCAGACTAGATCAGGAGAATTAAATGCCAAGAGTCAAACGTGGGGTTACAGCAAG
>CANFLR010000018.1 GCA_947447945.1 Burkholderiaceae bacterium | reverse complement strand
AGTCCTTCGATCAATCTTCCTCGAGGAAGGTCTTGAGCTTGTCGCTACGGCTTGGATGACGCATCTTTCTCAAAGCCTTTGCTTCGATCTGACGAATACGCTCACGTGTTACATCAAACTGTTTGCCAACCTCTTCGAGGGTGTGATCAGTACTCATCTCAACCCCGAAACGCATCCGCAATACTTTTGCTTCGCGAGGTGTTAATGAGTCAAGCACGTCTTTCACTACATCGCGCATTGATTCATGCAAAGCAGCTTCAGCCGGAGCCAAGGTATTACCGTCCTCAATAAAATCACCTAAATGAGAATCCTCATCGTCACCGATAGGGGTTTCCATAGAAATAGGCTCTTTAGCAATCTTCATAATCTTACGAATCTTGTCCTCAGGAATTTCCATCTTGAGGGCCAAGGTTGCAGCATCAGGCTCGTGACCAGTTTCTTGTAAGATCTGACGGCTGATACGGTTCATCTTGTTAATGGTTTCAATCATGTGAACAGGAATACGAATCGTACGTGCTTGGTCAGCAATGGAACGGGTGATCGCCTGACGAATCCACCAAGTAGCATAAGTGGAGAACTTATAACCACGACGGTATTCGAACTTATCGACTGCCTTCATCAATCCAATGTTACCTTCTTGAATCAAATCCAAGAACTGCAAACCACGATTCGTGTACTTCTTAGCAATAGAGATAACCAAGCGTAAGTTCGCTACCGTCATTTCTCGTTTTGCTTCGCGGGCACGCTTCTCACCAGCGATCATTTGCTTATTCACTTCTTTTAACTCTGGAAGTGGAATGACGACACGCGTTTGAATATCAATTAACTTCTGTTGGAGTTCCTGAATCGCAGGAACATTACGTTGCAAGAGAGCGCTGTAGGGCTTGTTCTCTTTGAGTAATTTATCGGTCCAAGTCAGGTTCATGGACATCTTCGGAAACTCTTTTAAAACTTCCCCACGATTAACGCCAACCTTATCCACCAGCAAACTGACAATTCCGCGCTCCAACTTCCAAACTTGATCTACTTGAGAGCGCATGGTGTCGCATAACTTCTCAACACTCTTAGCCGTCAGACGGAAACCAAGCAGCTCACCACGAATAGCTTCTTGCGCCTTAAGGTACGCAGGGCAGTTATAACCTTCCTTATCAAAGGCACGTCGCATCTTGTCTGCTTGGGTGCGTACGATAGCGAATTTCTCAAGGGAGATTTGCTTTAACTCTTCAAGCTGTTTTGCATTTGCTGTAGCCGCAGCACCACCACCGCCTTCATCATCGCCAAGGTCTTCACCTTCTTCCGCATCCGGATCAACCTCAGGCTCTTCGGGTCCAAGCTTAATATCCTCAGCATTTGGATCTACCAAGCCATCAACAAATTGATCGATCTCGATTTCACCACTGGCGATCTTGTCAACATTGCTCAAAATTTCACTAATGGTCACTGGACAGGCAGCTAAGGCCATCACCATATCTTTGAGACCAGCTTCAATCTTCTTCGCAATCACGATCTCGCCTTCGCGAGTCAATAAATCTACTGTACCCATCTCACGCATATACATGCGTACTGGATCAGTGGTACGGCCAAACTCAGAGTCAACAGTGGATAAAGCTGCTTCCGCCTCTTCTTCCGCCTCTTCTTCAGTCGTTGCTGCAGATGTATTCTCATTTAAGAGCAAAGTCTCAGCATCAGGAGCCTGTTCGTAAACGGTAATATTGATATCGTTTAACAAACCAATCAGAGTTTCTAAGGCATCCGCATCAGACAGCTCATCTGACATGACGTCGTTCATCTCTCCATGGGTTAAGTAACCCTTGGACTTACCCATCTTGATCAAGGTCTTCAAACGGGTACGACGTAATTCTTGCTGCTCTTCAGAGCCTAGCTGCTGCGCTGCAAATTCTTTGAGAAGGGCCTTCTCTTTTGCCTTACGCTCACGTGCTTTTTGACGATCCGTCAATACTGGTTCAGCGCCCTCAACTGGCGCTTCAGCCTTAGCTTTACGCCCGCGCGTTTTTTTCTCTTCGACAACAACTTCGGTTCCCACACCAACTTCCACTGCCTTAGCTTTTTTACCTTTGGCCTCTAATTTTGGCTCTGCTTTGAGTTCAGCCTTGCTTACTTTTGTAGGTTCAACCTTAGCGGGCACCGCTTTCCCTTTTTTAGCAGGCTCAACTTTTGCTGCTGGCTTTACGACTTTTGCAGGAACTTTAGCAACAGACTTTGCCGCAGGTTTCGCAGTCGATTTTGCTGCTGGCTTCGATGGCTTAGCGGGTGTTTTTGCTTTAGCAACAGGTTTGGCTGCTGGCTTTGCTGGGGCTTTTACTGCTTTGACAGGCGCTTTAGCTGCAGGCTTAGTTGCTGGTTTAGCTACAGGTTTAGCAGCAGCCTTTACCGGCTTAGCGGGTGTTTTTGCTTTAGCAACAGGTTTGGCTGCAGGCTTTGCTGTTGCTTTTACTACTTTGACTGGCGCTTTAGCTTTTGCTGCTGGCTTAGCTGCGGCCCTCGCTGCAGGTTTAGCAGCAGCCTTTACCGGCTTAGCGGGTGTTTTTGCTTTAACGACTGGTTTGGCTGGTTTTTTCTTGATATTTGGCATTTATTAGCACTTACTCACATTACTGTTGATTGATATCGACCGATACAGCGCAGTCTGATTTGTCCACTTACCCCAAATTTCATCAAAATAAAGCGCAAGTGGCTGAATTAAATCGGTTTTTTCTTGGGAACAGAGGATTATAGTCGATTACGACTTTTTTACCCCTACATAAAGTAAAAATATGGGGGGAATTTCCCGAAATTCTAGGTTCAAATCCGTAATTTCTTAGGCAAACTTCAGCCTCTCTCCTAACTCACGATATCGAGCGCGATCTTGCTCTGTTGCCGCATTGGCGGCAATTTTTTGCGCTATTTGGGTCATTTCCTGCTTGAGCTGAGTTAATTCCAGCTTTTTGAATGCCCCCTCAAGATCGGCAGTCGCCCCTTCATGATCTAGATCGGAGTCCATCACCCGTTTTCTCAGAACTTCATACAAAGGGGCGAGCTCACTGCGAGATAGTTGGTCTTGGAACATCGCAAAAGCTCCGGCCCCCACCATGGCAGGCTTTTCTCCCTCGCCAGGAACTAGCTCAACCTGGTCGCATTGCACTAATAAATCCTGCATTAATGCCAGCGTATTGGCGGAACGCTGCTCAGATGACTGCAAAGCGAGCTCACGCTTTTTGGAATCTAAAGCTTTACCTAAGTGTGGAAACTGAATTAAAACTCGCAATATTTGTACCGCTAAATCTGTCGGGGCCTGAGGAGGCGCGATATTTTGGGTGAAAGTTCTTTTTGCGGATCCTTTTGAACTTTGCCATGGGGCACCTTGCGATCTATTTCCAGCGTTGGCATTTACAAAACCGGGAGCACGGGTTGGTGTTGCGGAATACGAACCACTTTGGACTGGCATGGGCGCAACTGTTAATCCACAAAATGCCTCTAGCTCTGCAGGTGTGGAATTAGTTCGAATCGCTAACTCACGCAATATTTGCGTGCGTAATGCAATTGGAGGCATTGAGAGCAATAAAGGCTTTGCAGCATGATGCGTGTGAGCTCTACCTTCTGGGGTCGTGAGCTCATGTCCTTCGCTTACCACTTTGAAAAAGAAGCTGGAAATAGACATTGCTTCTTTAATCACTTTTTCAAATGCAGGAGCTCCATAGGCGCGGACATAACTATCGGGATCATGCTCGGTTGGCAAGAATAAGAAACGAATCTCTTTATCGTCAGACATCAACGGCAAACAGGCTTCCAATGCACGTTGGGCTGCTCGCTGCCCAGCGGCATCGCCATCAAATGAGAAGATCACGCGCTCAGTTTGGCGCAGCAACATGCGAACATGGTTGGCCGTACAGGCTGTGCCTAAGGTCGCTACTGCATTTGGAAAGCCTAACTGTGCAAGCGCAACAACATCCATATATCCTTCGCACACCAAAACATATTCTTGCGCACGAATAGCTTGCCTAGCCTCAAACAATCCATAGAGCGTATTGCCCTTGGAAAAAAGAGGTGTCTCAGGAGAGTTTAAATACTTGGGTTCACCCTGATCCAAAATGCGTCCACCAAAGCCAATCACTTGGCCCTTAGGGCTGCGAATCGGAAACATGATGCGATCCCGAAAGCGATCGTAACGTCTTGCCGTTTGAGCACCTTCGCTTTGCTCACTCTGAATCAATAAACCACCCTCTAATAAAGTCTTTGCAACCTCATCATTGGAATAGCTCCCAAAAACTGCCTCGAGACCTTGCCAGCCATCGGGCGCATAACCCAAGGAATAGCGTTTTGCAATTTCACCTGTAAGCCCGCGCCCCTTGAGATAGTCGATCGCACGTGGCGTTGCTTTAAGTTGTGTGCGATACCAATCTGACGCAGCGCTCATCACCTCACTCAGTGCCATGGTCTGCTGTTGTCTTGCCACATCTTGTGCACTGCGCTCTTCACGGGGCACAGTCAGACCAGCCGAACGGGCTAAATCTTCAATTGCATCAACATAGCCCAACCCGGAATACTCCATTGCAAAACTAATGGCCGAGCCATGAGCTCCACAGCCAAAACAATGATAGAACTGCTTGGTTGGAGAAACTGAGAATGAAGGCGACTTTTCAGAATGAAACGGGCACAAACCTTGATAGTTCGCGCCTGCTTTTTTTAACTTAACGTGTTGCCCAACCACATCAACGATGTCAATCCGATTTAAAAGATCGGCTATGAAGGATTGGGGAATAAGCGCCATGCGGACTAAATTCAGTAGCTCACTTTGAGAGAGCAGCTTTCACCAAAGCGGAAACTTTCCCCATATCTGCTTTGCCAGCCAATTGTGCTTTGAGGGCGCCAATGACTTTACCCATATCCTGAGGACCAGAAGCGCCGGTAGCAGTTACAGCAGCAGCAACCGCAGTCTCAACCTCGGCATCTGACAACTGAGTAGGTAAATAGGTTTGTAAAATAGTCATCTCGCTTGCTTCGATAGCAACCAAATCATCGCGTCCCGCTTTTTCAAACTGGGCAATCGAATCTTTACGTTGCTTAATCATTTTCTCTACAGTCGCAACTACTCCAGCATCATCCACCACGACACGCTCATCCACTTCACGCTGCTTGATGGCTGCCAATAAAAGACGAATGGTACCAAGACGTGCCACTTCTTTTGCACGCATCGCGCTTTTCATATCTTCAGTAATTTGGTCTTTAAGGCTCATGATGAATTTCCTGTTGTATTGACTGCACTCTATTTATTCTGACTAATTATTATTACTCGGGCGCTAAAAAAGCAAAAACCCGCTGCGTTTCACCGTCAGCGGGTTTCAAAGCCTCTCGGTGAAGAGAGCTTTAAATTCTATTAGTAAAGCTTCTTAGGCAACATTTGGCTGCGAATACGCTTATAGTGGCGTTTAGCAGCTGCTGCTTTTTTACGCTTGCGCTCAGCAGTAGGCTTTTCGTAGAACTCGCGAGCACGCAAGTCGGTTAAAAGACCATTTTTTTCAATGGTGCGCTTGAAACGGCGCAATGCCACTTCAAAAGGTTCGTTCTCACGGAGGCGTACTGTAGTCATACTTGTTTAACTCGTTTATGCTCGAAAAATGTTCAAAAAAATACCTGAATCGAAGATTTTAGCACGGCTAGGCAAAAAATGATCGTTTTGGGCATAGAAACTTCTTGTGACGAGACTGGGGTGGCTTTATACAACACCAAACCCTTGGAAAGCGGTCAATTGGCATCCCAGGGCATTCTGGGGCAAGCTCTGCACTCCCAAATTGCCATGCACCGAGAATATGGGGGTGTGGTGCCAGAACTGGCCTCCCGAGACCATATTCGCAGGGTTTTACCCCTTTTAGATGAAACTTTGGCCCAATCAGGCATCACTTTACAAGAGATTGATGCAGTTGCTTACACCCAAGGGCCTGGGCTAGCCGGGGCTCTGTTGGTTGGCAGTGCCTTTGCGAAGTCCTTGGCCCAAGGCCTGCATCTTCCCACCATTGGGATTCATCACCTCGAGGGACACCTCCTCTCACCGATGCTGGGCGCTTCTGCCCCCCAGTTTCCCTTCATTGCCCTGCTGGTGTCTGGTGGGCATACCCAACTCATGAAGGTTAGTGGTGTAGGTCACTATGAACTTCTTGGGGAAACCCTGGATGATGCCGCGGGCGAAGCTTTTGATAAAACCGCCAAATTACTGGGTCTCGATTACCCAGGCGGAGCAGCAGTTTCATTGCTTGCTGAAAACGGACGAGCTGGCCAATTTGAACTGCCCAAACCGATGCTCCATTCGGGTGATCTCGATTTTTCTTTTTCTGGCCTGAAAACTGCCGTTCTCAATCAAGTCAAAAAGTTTCAAGAAAAAAATATCGCTGACCCAGTGGTGATCGCGCAATTTCATGCGGACTTGGCAAATGCTTTTGTTGAATCCTTGGTTGCAGTCCTCGTCAGTAAATCAGAAAAAGCACTTAAGCAAACGGGGTGCAAACACTTGGTACTGGCTGGAGGCGTTGGGGCTAACTTACAACTGCGTGCAGCCTTAAATGAAAAAGCCTCTAAAAATGGCTTTGAAGTGCACTATCCGCCTTTAGATCTCTGTACCGATAACGGCGTGATGATTGCTTTTGCTGGTGCGCTGCGTTTACTGTCTGACAATCATGGAGCAACGACATCAGGGGCATTTGATATCAAGCCCCGTTGGGACTTGCAAAGCAACAACCTCGTTTAAAGTTTGCTTTATTTTTCCAAGCTAATTTTGGCAAAGGCGCTGTGATTATGAATCGACTCAAAGTTTTCAGCCTCAACTTCAAACGACAGAATACGGGCATCAGCCTTGAGCTGACCAGCCACATCGCGCACTAAGTCTTCAACAAACTTTGGATTGTCATAAGAATGTTCAGTAACCCACTTTTCATCTGGTCGCTTGAGTAAACCCCATAACTCGCTAGACGCTTCGCTCTCAGCTACAGCAACCAAATCCTCAACCGTCATTTTGGTTTGAGAATCTAACTCAACACTCATCGTGACATGTGAGCGCTGATTATGCGCACCAAAATCAGAAATCTCTTTTGAGCAGGGGCACAAACTCATCACTGGGACTAAAGCCCGTAAGTGCAGTTGCACATCAATTGCACCAGTAGTATTTTGCTTGCCCTTAGCCATCCAGGTCACTTCGTAATCCATTAAGCTTTCAACGCCAGACACCGGTGCAGCTTTTTTCACGAAGTGGGTATAAGTAAATTGCACTCTGCCCTCAGTTGCATCTAAGAGCGGCAACATCTCGCGGACCATCGATACTACAGAAGTGCTATCCATTGCCTCGTCTTGTTTTTGCAAGATCGCCATAAAGCGCGACATGTGCGTTCCCTTAATATGGGCAGGCAGAGCGACATCCATCTCAAAAAGACCAACAGAGGGGATACTGCCATTGGCAGTACGAATCATGAGAGGGTGACGTACGCCCCGAATGCCGACTTGCTCAATTGGTAAAGCGCGCTCATCCCGGGTAGATTGCACATCGGGCATCAGGGCTGGCTTTAGAAAGGAGGCATTCATGTCATTCATAGGTCTATTTTCCGACAAAAAAGGCTTATTTGCCCACAAGGACAGAATTGGCAGTTAAAACAGTCGGAAAACGCCGTGCAATGGACTTTGCAATCCCCTTTACATCAAGTCCACACTGGGCCATGAGCAGCTTGTAGTCACCATGCTCAATAAATTCATCCGGAATTCCTAATTGCAATACTGGCTGATGTAGATCCATTATTGCCATTGCCTCTAGGCATGCGCTACCGGCGCCACCTTGAATAGCGCCATCCTCAATCGTCACAAAATAATCATGATCTACAGCCAAGGACTTGATCAAGTCAAGATCCAATGGTTTGACAAAACGCATATTGGCAACTGAGGCATCAAACTGTTCAGCAACCTCCAATGCGGCATACAGCAAAGTACCAAATGCCAAAATCGCCACACGACTACCAACAGGTGCATTGGATTTACGGCGTACTTCACCCTTACCAAGTGGCAGAGAGCGTAACTCTGGGGAAGGAACAGTGCCCACACCTGCACCACGTGGATAACGCACGGCACTCGGATGGGGTTGATGAAATGCTGTCGTCAGTAAATCGCGACACTCTGCCTCATCGGCTGGAGTCATCACCAACATATTTGGAATACAGCGCAAAAATGGAATGTCATAGGCACCAGCATGAGTCGCCCCATCAGCGCCAACTAAACCCGCACGATCCAAAGCAAACAGCACTGGTAAATCTTGAATAGCCACATCATGAATCAATTGATCATAGGCGCGCTGCAAGAAGGTGGAGTAAATGGCCACCACAGGCTTCATGCCTTCACATGCCATACCCGCAGCAAACGTGACTGCATGTTGCTCAGCAATACCGACATCGTAATAACGCTTCGGAAAGTTCTTTTCAAATTCCACCAAGCCAGAACCCTCTCTCATCGCTGGAGTGATACCGATCAACAAAGGATCAGCATGAGCCATATCGCATAACCATTCACCAAATACTTGCGTAAAGGTTTTCTTGGGTGGGGTTGCGGGTTTTTGCACACCCTCTTCAGGGTTGAAGGTACTTGGCCCGTGATACAGCACAGGATCTGCTTCGGCCAATTCATAACCCTGACCTTTGCGAGTAACGACATGTAGGAACTGGGGGCCACGACCTTCCAAGGCTAAACGCCGAACGTTTTGTAGCATCGGAATCAACGCAGTTAAATCATGGCCATCAATCGGACCGAAGTAATTAAAGCCAAACTCTTGAAAGATGGTGGATGGTGAAACCATACCTTTGGCATGATCTTCCAAGCGCTTGGCAAACTCACGTAAGGGGGGAGCAATCGATAGGACGCTATCAATTCCTTTTTTGGTGGCCGAGTAAATATTGCCACTTAACAAACGAGCGAGATGACGATTCAATGCGCCCACCGCGGGAGAGATCGACATATCGTTGTCATTCAATATCACTATGAGGGGTAAATCCTCATACACACCGGCATTATTCATTGCCTCAAATGCCATACCACCAGTCATCGCACTATCACCGATGACAGCAACAGCTACTTGCTTTTCGCCTTTAGTCTGAAATGCTCTAGCCATTCCCATTGCTGCAGAAATACTGGTGGAAGAATGACCCGTACCAAAAGCATCGAATTCACTCTCTGTCCGACGCGGGAAACCAGACAGGCCATTGTGCTGTCGCAAAGTACTCATACGCTCACGACGACCGGTCAGAATTTTATGGGGGTAACTTTGATGACCTACATCCCAAACAATGCGGTCATGGGGTGTATCAAAAACATAATGGAGTGCAATCGATAACTCTACAGTCCCTAAGTTTGAAGAAAGATGTCCGCCCGTTTTAGAAACTGAATTCAAAACAAACTGGCGCAATTCTGCCGCTAAAGCAGGCAAGTCTTCACGAGAAAGTTTTTTTAAGTCGGTGGGAGTGTTTATAGAATCTAAAGTCATCGAATGTAGTGTGAAACTTATTTACTTCTATTGACTACTAACAGAGCCAACTCTTGCAGTGCTTGCGCTTTACTACCAAAGATATCTAGACTAGCAATTGCCTCTGTTTGCAATGCCTTTGACTGCTTCTTTGCATAGTCTAAACCCATTAAGGTCACGTAGGTAGGCTTATCATTGGCAGCATCCTTACCCGCTGTCTTACCGAGAGTTTGACTATCTGCCGTGACATCTAAGACATCATCCACAATCTGAAAGGCTAAGCCAAGGGCCTGAGAATAATGTTTGAGGCAAGTCATTTGAGCAGGATTTAGGTGTGCAGCAATTCCGCCCAATTCCACTGCGCAAGATAAGAGTGCACCCGTCTTCATGGCATGCATTTGTTTCAGACCAGTGAGATCTAATTTTTTCCCAACGCTTTCTAAATCGATTGCTTGACCGCCGGCCATGCCACGCGAACCAGAGGCATCAGCCAAGCTGCTAATCATTAACAAACGGACATCAGCTTCACACCGAGCATTTGCCAAAATCTCAAAGGCGCGAGTTTGTAGGGCATCTCCAACCAATAAAGCCGTAGCTTCATCGTAAGCCTTATGGACCGTAGCACGCCCACGACGCAAATCATCATCATCCATGCAAGGTAAATCATCATGCACTAATGAATATGCGTGAATACACTCAATTGCAACTGCAGCGGCATCCAATGCCACTATTTGTTCGGTAGATTGTTCGCCTGACAATGCTCCGGCTGCATACACCAGTAGCGGGCGAATTCGTTTACCACCACCTTGGGCTGCATAACGCATCGCCTCATGCAAACGCTTTGGAGTAGTTTGATCTGAGTCAAGCAGGCTATCCAATGCAGACTCTGCTCTAGCAGAGTAAACACTTAACCACTCCTGAAATAGAAAATCTGAACTCATTAAGCCTCAAATACGCGTACTTGCTGCTCAACTTGCGCCAACATGCCCTGACAATGCTTAAGCAGTGCAGCCCCACGTTGATAAGCCAAAAGTGTCTCTTCTAAGGAGAATTTACCTGACTCCATGTCAGAAATGAGCTTCTCAAGCTCTTTAACGGCATCCTCATAGCGCAACTTGGGATCAATTTGGGCCTCAAGGCCGGGCTTTTGAATCTCGGATTTTTTAGCTGGCATCAGTCCACTTTCTTTGTATTTCTTGCACCAATAGCCCTATATATTAAAGCGAGATGCTTCTACGATGGGTATAATTCATCCCTTCCTTTCCAATATCGATTCGTCGATGGTTGGATTGGTTATTCCGCTTAGCTTCGGCTGACGTTTTCGGGGGTGGGGAGAATGACTAATCTGGCTACCGCGCAGAAGCTTGCGCCGTCCAATCTACAACTGCCGGTTTCGGCATATTTTGACGTTGATTTATATCAACGTGAACTTGAACTGCTTTTTAAGCAGGGGCCCGGCTATGTCGGCCACGAACTCATGGTTCCAGAAATGGGTTCTTATCGCACCTTAGCCGCAGAAAATGAAGGTCGCATTCTGGTTCGCAACGAATCCGGCGTGGAACTGCTATCCAATGTGTGTCGCCATCGTCAAGCTTTAATGCTCAATGGCTCAGGTAAAGCAGAGAACATTGTTTGCCCTCTCCATCGCTGGACCTATGACTTGAGTGGTAATCTTTTAGGCGCGCCGCACTTTGAAGACAAGCCCTGCCTTCACCTGGGCAAGTCCCCATTACAAAACTGGCAAGGACTCTTATTTGAAGGTCCGCGTGATGTACGTTCTGATTTGGCCAAGCTAGGTGTTGCAGAGGATCTGCAGTTTGAGGGCTACATGCTCGATCACGTTGAGGTGCACGATTGCAACTACAACTGGAAAACCTTTATTGAGGTTTACCTCGAGGACTATCACGTTGTTCCGTTTCATCCTGGCTTGGGCAAGTTTGTTTCTTGCGAAGATCTCCATTGGGAGTTCGGCGACTGGCATAGCGTGCAAACCGTTGGCATTCATAAAGACTTGAAGACCCCAGGGTCTACTATCTATCGCCATTGGCACGAGGCGGTCCTGCGCCAATACGAAGGCAAAACACCTCGCCATGGCGCAATTTGGCTAACCTACTATCCAAATGTTATGGTGGAATGGTACCCAGGCGTGCTGTGTGTCTCTACCCTGCATCCGCTGGGCCCAAATAAAACCCGGAACATCGTTGAATTTTATTACCCAGAAGAGATTGCATTATTTGAACGTGAGTTTGTGGAAGCAGAACGTGCTGCCTACATGGAAACTTGTATTGAAGATGATGAAATCGGTGAACGCATGGATGCTGGGCGCGCTGCCCTGTTTGCTCGTGGCGTCAATGAAGTAGGCCCCTACCAGAGCCCCATGGAAGATGGCATGCAACACTTCCACGAATGGTATCGCCGTGTCATGAACTATCAAGGTATTTAACCTGCCCAATAGAAAGTCAATATGAGTCCTCTGATTACTGCTAACCAGTTAGAAGAAATTATCAACAGTGGTGAGGATGTCTTGTTATGCGATTGTCGCTTTGATTTAGCGGACACCAGTGCCGGCAAAAAAGCATACGAAGAAGGTCATATTTTGGGGGCGATCTATGTCGATCTCGATCAAGATCTTTCTGGAGAAAAAACAGGTCAAAATGGTCGACATCCCCTGCCTTCTCCAGAGGACTGGGCGCAAACCAAAACTCGCCTTGGCTTAAATCAGAACAGCCTGGTCGTAGCCTACGACAAACAAGGTTCCGTCTATGCCAGTCGTTTGTGGTGGATGCTCAAAGCGACTGGGCATGCCAATGTTCGCGTTCTGGATGGTGGTTTAGATGCCTGGAATGGTCCGATTGGCGTTATGCCTCGCCAACCAACACCCGCTCCTCAAAAAATCGAGCCTATGCCGTATGTTGGTCTCGTATCAGTAGATGCTGTTCTTGAAAATATTCATACCAAAAAACAGGTGGTGATAGATGCGCGGGCGCAGGATCGCTTTCATGGTCAAAATGAAACCTTAGATCCAGTGGGCGGTCATATTCCAGGCGCACTCAATCATTTCTTTAAAGACAATCTCTCTGCCTCGCTCTTTAAAGCACCAGAGCACCTCTACAAAGACTTTGTTGATTTTCTGGGTCCAATCAAAGCATCTGATGTCATCCATCAATGCGGCTCAGGGGTAACAGCCTGCCACAATCTTTTGGCAATGGAAGTGGCCGGACTAAAGGGCTCTCGTCTCTATGCTGGTAGCTGGAGCGAATGGTGCGCCGACCCCAGCAGGCCAATTGAAACTTAACGCAAGAAGGATAGTAGGATCACAAAGCCTACTCCGCAAGCAATCAAGAGTGTTTGACGCAAGGACTCAACCCAGTGGGGGCGACGGTGCATCTGCGGAATTAAGTCACTCACCGCAATATAAATAAAGCTACTTGCTGCAATCACCAGAAGATAGGGCATAGCAGAATGCGCCTGACCCAAAAAAAAGTAGGCTAAAACACCGCCTGCTACAGCCGATAGGCCGCAAATTAAGTTATAAATTAACGCGCGTGTCCGTGAGAAACCTGCATTCAGTAACACAATAAAATCCCCAATCTCTTGTGGGATCTCATGAGCAATGATGGCTAGAGCCGTAAAAATACCAACTTGATAGTCCGCCATAAAAGCCGCAGCAATCAAAATGCCATCAACAAAATTATGTAGTCCGTCACCCACCAAAATCATTGCACCACTTCGACCAGCAAGCTCGGCATCGTGACCATGATGATGGTGGTGCCCATCACCTTCGTGATGATGGCTATGACGTAATAAAGCAATCTTCTCCAGCAAGAAAAATCCCAGTAAACCCGCTAATAGGGTCGCGAATAATAACTGTGGGTTTACGCCTGCCATGCTGAACGCTTCTGGCAAGGAATGGAGCAATGCTGTCGCAAGCAAAATACCAACCGATACGCTCACCATATCGTTGACCATCTTAGAAAGCAAGGCCAAGGAAAATGTTGCTGCAATGGAAACACTCATGACCCCAGCGAACGCGGTGATCAAGATGATGCTTTGGAGAATAGACATGCTAATCAGATTACTCCATATTGCTTGAACCAGGCCAAGCATTTTTCCCAACCATCTTTTGCTGGACCCTCACGATAAGACGCACGATAGTCAGCATGAAAGGCATGAGGCGTATCGGGATACACAACAAACTGAGAAGCCTTTGCAGCAGGATTTTCAGGGGCAGCCTTAGCTAAGGCTGCCTGCATCTGCCCAACACTTTCAAGAGAAATTCCGGCATCAGCAGCACCATATAGCCCCAATACCGGGGCCCTTAACTCGGCGGCGAGATCGATTGGGTTGCGAGGATTAGCTGGTGTTTTCTCACCCACCAAGCGCCCATACCATGCAACGCCAGCGCGCACCTGAGGAAGCGTAGCCGCAAGCCAAGTAATACGACCACCCCAACAGAAACCAGTGACACCAATACGCTTCAAATCACCGCCATTTTTACCTGCCCAAAGTAACGCCGCTTCCAAATCCCCCAGCACCTGCGCATCAGGCGTTTTAGAGATTATGTGTGTAAAGATTTCCGCGGTGGTGCCATATTGACTAGGATCACCAGCCCGTACAAAAAATTCTGGGGCAATTGCTAAATAGCCTAACTTTGCAAAGCGTCTTGTGACATCGGCAATGTGTTCATGAACACCAAAAATTTCGCTGACAACAATGATGATCGGCAAAGGTCCTTTAGCTTTTTCAGGACGTGAGATGTATGCAGGAATTTGACTGCTACCCACTGGGATCATTTGCTCGCCAGCTGTCAGGCCAACAAAGTCCGTTTGTATCGTTGCTCCCATGACGGGGTCGGAGGCTGGCGCCAAACCAATCCCAATACCAGTTACCGCAATGGCAGAAGTCTTCATAAAATTTCTTCTATTGTTCTGCATATCTTCCTTTTTTGACAATTTGTTTTGCTCATTGAGTCCAAATCCATATTAGTGGGCCTCTTCCCAATTATCCCCAATGCCAATACTAACCAGCAAGGGCACTTTCAGATCTGCAACATTACACATCAATGCCGGCAATTTTGCCTGTAGAAGATCAATTTCATCCAAAGGCACATCAAATACCAATTCATCATGTACTTGCAAAAGCATGCGGGTCTTGAGTTGCTCTTTTTCTAGCCAGCTCTCAACGGCAATCATGGCTAGCTTAATTAAATCAGCAGCAGTGCCTTGCATCGGGGCATTGATTGCAGCACGCTCAGCCCCCTGACGACGTGGTCCATTTGAGCCCTTAATTTCAGGAAGCCATAGTCTTCTCCCAAATACGGTCTCAACATATCCATTTTCACGCGCCTCTAAACGTGTGCGCTCCATATATTGCGCAACTCCTGGGTAGCGATCGAAATACTTTGCAATGTAGTTTTGTGCCGCAGAGCGCTCGATGCCTAAGTTGCCAGCCAAACCAAAGGCACTCATCCCATAAATCAAGCCAAAGTTAATGACCTTAGCGTAACGACGTTGCTCAGAGTTCACCTCTTCCAAGGGCACCCCAAAAATTTCCGCTGCGGTAGCCTGATGCACGTCCTTTCCGGCCCTAAAAGCTGCCAGTAGATTTTCGTCTTCAGCAATGTGCGCCATGATGCGCAATTCAATTTGCGAATAGTCGGCTGAAAGTAACTTGCAACCATCAGCTGGAATAAATGCCTCACGAATACGTCGACCTTCCTCAGTACGCACTGGAATATTTTGCAAATTTGGCTCACTCGAAGCTAGGCGACCTGTGACTGCAGTTGCTTGCGAGAAATTCGTATGCACACGACCGGTCTTCGGATCGGCCATCCTCGGTAATTTTTCAATATAGGTTGACATCAATTTAGCGAGGCCGCGATAGTCCAATATGCGAGCCGGCAAAGGATAGTCTTCAGCCAATTTTTGCAAAACCTCTTCATCGGTTGAGGGCGCGCCCGACGGTGTTTTCTTAATCACCGGCAACTCTAATTGACCAAATAAGATTTCAGCGATTTGCTTAGGCGATTGAATGTTGAAGGGTTGTCCTGCTAGCTGATGAATCTCCCCTTCTAGCTCCAGCAGGCGTTTACCAATCTGTTGGCCTTGCTTCCCAAGCAAGGCTGAATCAATACGAATGCCATTGCGCTCCATAATTCCCAAAACCCGCATTGCCGGCATCTCGATACTCTCGTAGACGTAACGCAGCCCTGGGCTTGCCTCTATCTGTGGCCACAGCTCTAAATGCAAGCGTAAGGTAATGTCAGCATCCTCAGCGGCGTAATCTGTTGCAATTTTCAGATCAACCTGATCAAAGCCAATTTGATGAACCCCTTTGCCGCACACCTCTTCATAACGAATCGTCTTTAATCCAAGATGACGCTCTGCCAAACTATCCATATTGTGTGGCAGGTGAGATTCCAGTACATAGGATTCCAGTAAAGTATCAAACTGAACTCCACCCAAAGTAATGCCGTAATTTGCAAAAATATGGCTGTCGTATTTGAGGTTTTGCCCAACCTTAAAGGCGGTGGCGCTCTCTAACCAGGGCTTTAAGCGTGTCAGCACTAAACTGCGATCCAGTTGCGTTTCACCATTGCGATGCGCTACCGGGATATAACAAGCCTCACCAGGCCTCACTGATAAAGAGATGCCTACCAATTCAGCGGCTAAGGCGTCCAAACCCGTGGTTTCAGTATCTACCGCTGTTAACCGAGCACTCTCAATTTTATTAAGCCAGCGCTCCAAAGAAACTTCATCAACAATGCATTCATAGTGACGCTCCATCGCATCATGCAAATCCGTTGTTGCCTGGGATAAGCTCTTGGTAGGAGCTGAAGCAATATCCCGCTCTTTTTTCTCAGTAAATCTCTCAGGGGCAAATTCCGGCAAGGGACTTCCAGCCAAATCAACACTAGGACTAGCCTGATCAACCTGATCACTGGATCGGTTGAGCTGCGACTCTACATCACGCAACCATGTCTTAAAAGCATAGCGCTCAAATAGCTCACGCAAGAGTGGTGCATCCTCAGGCTTAGCATGTAAGTCATCTAGGTTAAGCAGATGGGGGTTTAAATCACAATCCGTTTTGACAGTAATCAAGGCACGCGCCTGAGGCAACCACTGCAAACTGGCTCGCAGATTTTCGCCGACAACACCTTTGACTTGATCGGCATTAGCCATCAAGTTGTCGAGATCACCGAATTCAGCGAGCCACTTATTTGCCGTTTTAGGGCCGGCCTTGGGAACACCAGGGACATTATCGACCGCATCGCCAATGATAGATAAGTAATCAACAATCCGCTCAGGTGGCACCCCAAACTTTTCAATCACGCCGGCGATGTCCAATTTTTCATTGGTCATGGTATTAATCAAGGTCACCGATGGATTGACGAGTTGGGCTAAATCTTTATCTCCAGTAGAAATAATCGTTTCCCAACCAGCTTGGGTAGCCTGACATGCCAGAGTACCAATCACATCATCCGCTTCCACGCCGGACACCATCAATACAGGCCAGCCCAAAGCCTTCACCAAAGCATGAATAGGCTCAATTTGCTTCACCAAATCCTCGGGCATAGGGGAGCGATGCGCCTTGTACTCAGAGTACATTTCATCGCGAAAAGTCTTACCTTTGGCATCAAATACGCAGGCGATATGGTCGGCTTTTAACTCCGATCTCGCCCTGCGCATCATATTGACCATCCCATAAATAGCCCCGGTCGGGTCCCCAGCCCCATTTCTGAGGTCAGGCATGGCATGGAAGGCGCGGTAGAGGTAGCTAGAGCCGTCTACTAACAAGAGTCTATGTTTAGTCATACCGCAATCGTACAATCTAGTTGCTAACTACCCACAGGTCTGGTTTGGGAACCGATCTTGAGTGGGGCTCAAAAGGTGAAAAAATATGCATACTCTTACCAACTTATTCAGCCACTCGTGGACCCAGGCCCTTGTTTTAACAAGCTTTTTCCTAAGTTTTAGCATTTTGGGGAGCAGTAATGCACTCGCTCAAAATACTAGCCAAGCCCTGAGCCCTTCTGAGCTCCAGCGCATTAACAATCAGCCACTTGCGCCAATGGTCAGCCCATCTGGGGTCTTAAGCGCTCCAGAAGGTCGTAAGCCCGCCTATCAATACAAAGATGCCAACGGCACTGAAGTGACTGAATACAAAGATACCAATAGCCCAACGCAGGTTCAAGTGAAGACCCGCTTAACCACTTATGAGATGTCGCCACCAGACTCCGTGCAACCAGGCGCTCAGTCTGGGGAAGGCAATCTTCTTAGCGTACCCAGCCTTAGCATTCCGCTGAACTAATTTATGGCTGTATTTACCGCGATCGAACTTGGCGACGTTTCAGAGTGGATCGCGCAGGATTTCAATATTGGCCAGGCAAGCGCCATTTGTGGAATTCATGGTGGCATTGAAAACTCCAATTTTTTCTTAGATACCACTCTTGCTGGACAGAAAAAAGAATATGTTTTAACTCTCTTTGAAAGACTGACTGCCGAGCAGCTTCCCTTTTATCTTGAGCTCATGCGGCACTTAGCTGACAAGGGTATCCCGGTACCAAAGCCGATTACCAATCATGCTGGTGATATTTTGTTCTCAGTAAAGGGCAAACCAGCAGCGATTGTCACAAAGCTGCCAGGTCTATCAAGGCTAGAGCCAGCGCCACAGCACTGCGCACTTGTTGGTGAGATGCTTGCGAAGATGCATCTGGCTGGTGCAGATTTTCCTAAAACCCAAATAAACTTGCGTGGCCTTTTTTGGTGGCAAAAAACGGTACCTCAAGTAATACCGCACTTAAGCGAGGGCCAGAAAGATTTACTCACCAGTGAATTAGCTGCCCAAGAAATATTCTTTGCCTCTACACAATATGCCACCCTCCCACAAGGTGCCAGTCATTGCGATCTCTTTAGAGACAATGTTCTATTTGATCCTCAGAATTCTAATGATCCTTCGCAAGACCGACTTGGCGGCTTCTTTGACTTTTATTTTGCCGGTACAGATAAGTGGTTGTTTGATTTGGCGGTGACAGTCAATGACTGGTGCTTAGCTGCGAATAAAAAAGATTTGGATCCGGAATGTTTAAACGCACTCATGAACGCTTATGAATCAGTGCGCCCTCTTAATGCGGATGAGAAAAGTAGTTGGCCGATGATGCTGCGTGCTGCCGCCTTACGTTTTTGGATTTCGCGTTTATGGGATTTTTATTTACCCCGTGACGCCCAAATGTTGACGCCGCATGACCCTAATCATTTCGAGCGTATTCTTTTAAGCCGTAGGGCAATATGAAACTGAACACCGTTACCCCTAAAGAAGGCTTTGCCTGGATTCGTCAAGGCATCTGGCTTTTTAAACAAAATCCCATTGGCTTCTTAATGCTAGTCTTTATGTATGTATTTGTCGCGCAGCTCGCCATCATGGTGCCGCTGATCGGTGTTTTTACAGTATTGGTTTTCACTCCCACTCTCTCAGTGGGTTTTATGACAGCCTGTCGCCAGGCGATTCAAAAAGAACGCATTCGTCCAACGGTTTATCTGGTGGCACTGCAATCAACAACATTAGTACGAAGAAGAATTCTGCAACTAGGTATCGTATATACGGCGCTGATTCTAGCTTTAAGTTTTGCACTGAGCTTGATAGTAGACTTTGAGTTGCTACTGCCCTTGATAACAAACGATAAACCTATTACCCCAGAAGCCATTCAGCAAATTTATTTGATCTTGTTATTTGGTGGGGCTCTTTATATTCCGGTGGCGATGCTCATGTGGTTCTCGCCAGTACTGGTTGCTTGGGAGAATATGTCAATTTCCCAGGCACTTTTTTCCAGCTGCTTGGCGTGCTGGAGCAATCGTGGTGCATTCTTTCTCTACCTTGCAGTCTGGAGCATAGTGCTTGTCGCTATTCCGTTGATAATGGGATCTGTATTTGATTTCGTTGGACTGGGTCAGGCCGCTTCATTCATCATTGCCCCACTTTCCATGGCGGGACTCACCGTGATGCACTGCTCTTTCTTCGCTACTTGGAAAGCCTGCTTTATTGATACGCCGGATGATCAGCTAGTAGCCTAAGCATCACTCAATCGCTGTCAGTTTTGCAATACTGAGTTGCAGCCATTTCACTCCATGACGTTTAAAGCTCACTTGAGCCCGTGCGTCAGCATCATTACCCTCCAATCCAGTCACGCGCCCTTCGCCAAACTTGGTATGAAAAACATTTTGACCAATAGTGAATGGATAATTACCACGTGGTGGCGATGCAAGCCTTTGCACGGTTGTCGAAGCCGAGCCAATACGCCCTGAGCGCGCCGGTGTTTGACTATAGGCTTGGCGTCTGACTGCTTGACGCTCATTACCAGAATCAAAGAAGTCATTAGATTCATAATCGCGTTGACGTGTGTAGCCGTCTTGCCAAGTCGATCCTGAGCTTCTACTACCACCCCAGCGTGCATCTTTTGCTTTTGGTGTGAGCCACTTTAATGATTCGGCTGGCAATTCCTCGAGAAAGCGTGAAGGCATGTTGTAGCGGACCTGACCATGCAACATCCGCGACTGAGTATGAGAAAGGTATAAGCGCTCTTTTGCTCGAGTAATCGCCACATACATCAGGCGACGCTCTTCCTCTAAGCCATTGAGCTCATTAACACTGTTCTCATGCGGAAATAAACCTTCTTCCAAACCAGTAATGAAGACCGAAGTAAATTCCAAGCCTTTGGCTGAGTGCACTGTCATCAACTGCACAGCATCCTGTCCGGCTTGCGCTTGATTATCACCAGCCTCTAATGATGCATGCGATAAAAATGCAGCTAATGGTGAAACCTGAACATCTCCTGGTGCATTCTCGCCAGGTAGCATCGCGGCAGCTGCATCTTGACCGTATCCCTCTTCGGCGATAAATGCAGTAGCGGCATTGACCAATTCTTGTAAGTTTTCTACGCGATCTTGGCCTTCGCGCTCCGTCAAATAATGCTGAATTAATCCACTGTTCTGAATGACAAACTCCACGGTCTCAGGCAGAGTATTATGGCGTGTTGCCTCGCGCATATGATCAACCAAACGTACAAAGCCGCTCAGTGATGCGCCGGCTTTTCCAGTCAAAGTGGTAGCCGCTAAATATAAAGAGCATTGCTGAGCCCTTGCCTCATCTTGTAAAGCCTCAATCGAACGCGCACCAATCCCTCGGGTTGGAAAATTCACCACTCGTGAGAAAGACGTATCGTCATTCGGATTTTCTAAGAGTCGCAAGTATGCAAGTGCATGTTTAATTTCTGCACGCTCAAAAAATCGTAAACCACCATATACACGGTAAGGAATAGCGGCTGAGAATAGCGCGTGCTCAATAATGCGAGACTGCGCATTACTTCTGTAGAGCAAAGCAATTTCAGTTCGCTTGAGGCCACTATTCACCAGCGCCTTGATTTCATCCACTAGCCAAGCTGCCTCGGCATGATCACTCGCTGCATCATAAATACGCACTGGTTCGCCATGACCTGCATCAGTGCGTAGATTTTTACCAAGGCGCTCAGTGTTATTCGAAATGAGATGGTTTGCGGTATCGAGGATGTGACCGTGCGAACGATAGTTCTGCTCCAACTTCACCATCATAGGATGGAACTGCTTTTCGTAAAGCCGCATATTCTCCACATCAGCTCCACGGAAAGCATAAATACTCTGATCGTCGTCGCCAACTGCAAAGACTGCGCTAGTTCCGGCACGACTCACATTGGTACGACTGCCGTCATGACCAGAGAGTAATTTGAGCCAAGCGTATTGCAAGGCATTGGTATCTTGAAACTCATCGATCAGAATATGACGGAAGCGCTCCTGGTAATGCGTCCGAATGGATTCATTGTGTTTAAGCAATTCATAACTACGCAACAAAAGCTCGGCAAAATCGACTACACCTTCGCGCTGACACTGCGCATCATAAGCTTCATAGAGTTGCGCCATTTTGGCCTGGAAGTCATCGCCTGAATCAAGTTCTTTTGCACGCGTACCTCGCTCTTTGGCATGGGCAATGAAATACTGCAATTGCTTGGGCGGATACTTCTCATCATCGACTTTCAAACCCTTCAAAAGACGCTTGATGGCAGATAACTGATCTTGGGTATCTAAAATTTGAAAAGTAGACGGTAAACCTGCTTCTTTGTGATGCGCTCTCAATAAACGGTTACAAAGACCATGAAAGGTGCCGATCCACATGCCGCGAGTGTTAATCGGTAGCATGGCTCCAAGACGCACCATCATCTCTTTAGCAGCCTTATTGGTGAAGGTCACTGCCAAGACACCAATCGGCGAAACCTGGCCAGTTTGGATCAACCAAGCTATACGGGTAGTGAGTACGCGGGTTTTACCGCTCCCTGCTCCGGCCAAAATTAAGGCTGATTGGGCCTGGCCATGTTCGTTTACGGGCGGGAGGGTCACTGCCTCGCGCTGTTCTGGGTTGAGGTTCGCGAGCAAGTCTGAGTACATTGTCCCAATTATAATTTGCCTCTTATGCCAAATGCTTCGAATACCCCCTCTTCACCAGCGAGCAGTCCTGCGGACGAACTCGCTAAATCCTATGAACCCGCTCCCATAGAAGCCCATTGGGGCCCTGAATGGGAAAAGAGAGGGATTGCAACGGCCACCCTTGACGAGGGCAAAATAGACTTTAGCGTGCAACTACCGCCGCCAAATGTCACCGGCACCCTTCATATGGGTCATGCTTTTAACCAAACCATTATGGATGGCCTGGTTCGTCATGCTCGCATGTCAGGCAAAAATACCTTGTGGGTACCCGGCACAGATCACGCCGGAATCGCTACTCAAATCGTTGTCGAGCGTCAATTAGATGCACAAAAAGTATCCCGTCATGATTTAGGTCGTGAGAAGTTCCTAGAAAAAGTATGGGAATGGAAAGAAAGTTCTGGCTCAACCATTACTCGTCAGATTCGTCGTCTCGGCGCTTCAATTGATTGGAGTCGTGAATATTTCACGATGGACAACAAGATGTCTAAGGCGGTCGTTGAAGTATTTGTTCGCCTTCATGAACAAGGGCTAATTTATCGCGGTAAACGCTTAGTCAACTGGGATCCCGTTTTAGGCACCGCTGTTTCTGACTTAGAAGTGCTTAGCGAAGAAGAGGATGGCTCGATGTGGCACATCCGCTATCTACTCAGCGATGGCTCTGGTCATTTAACCGTGGCTACTACTCGGCCAGAAACCCTCTTGGGTGACGTTGCGGTAATGGTCAACCCTGAAGATGAGCGTTATCGGCATCTCATTGGCAAGTCCGTCAATCTCCCTTTATGTGATCGCCAGATCCCCATCATTGCGGATGATTATGTTGATTTGAACTTTGGTACCGGGGTAGTCAAAGTCACTCCTGCACATGACTTCAATGACTATGCTGTTGGCCAACGTCATCAGTTACCCCTAATTAATATTTTGACCTTAGACGCCAAGGTCAATGAGAATGCGCCACCCCCTTATCAAGGAATGGACCGCTTTGTCGCTCGCAAACAAGTTGTTGCTGATTTAGAGGCGGCAGGTCTATTGGAAAAAGTGCAGCCGCACAAATTGATGGTGCCTCGCGGCGATCGCACTCAAACTATTATTGAGCCAATGCTAACCGACCAATGGTTTGTAGCCGTTTCTAAACCGAGTCCCGATAATCAATATCAACCTGGCTCTTCCATCGCCGGCGCTGCATTAGATGCAGTGACTAAAGGTGACATCAAACTGGTTCCCGAAAATTGGATCAGCACCTATACACAATGGCTCGAGAATATCCAAGACTGGTGTATCTCACGCCAACTGTGGTGGGGCCATCAAATCCCAGCTTGGTATGGCGAAGAAGGACAGATCTTTGTGGCGCGCACTGAAGCTGAAGCGAAAGTAAAAGCAGCTACGGCTGGCTATACCGGCAAACTCGAGCGGGACCCTGATGTACTCGATACCTGGTTTAGCTCTGCACTCGTACCATTTAGTTCATTAGGCTGGCCAGAGCAAACTCCTGAACTCAAACATTTCCTGCCTTCATCCGTCTTGGTCACCGGTTTTGACATCATCTTCTTCTGGGTGGCGCGAATGGTCATGATGACCTGCCACTTTACTGGCAAAGTCCCTTTTAATACCGTCTATGTTCATGGTTTGGTGCGTGACTCTGAAGGCCAGAAAATGAGTAAGTCCAAAGGGAATACCTTGGATCCCATTGATTTGATTGATGGCATTACGATTGAACAGCTTGTTGACAAAAGAACCTCTGGTCTGATGAACCCCAAACAAGCTGACAGTATTAGCAAGAAAACCCGTAAAGAATTTCCAGCGGGCATTTCTGCATTTGGTACCGATGCCCTGCGCTTCACTTTTGCCTCCCTTGCATCACTCGGTCGCAACATTAACTTTGATCAGAAGCGCTGCGAGGGCTACCGTAACTTTTGCAACAAACTCTGGAATGCTAGTCGCTTCGTATTGATGAACTGCCCTGGTGGTGCTGAAGAGAATGGCCTAGCACCTTGCGATAATCAATGCGGTCCAGATGCTTACTTGGATTTTTCACCCGCTGATCGCTGGATTGTTTCTCTACTGCAACGCACAGAAGCAGAAATTGATAAAGGCTTCCAAAGTTATCGTTTTGACAACATCGCCTCTAGCATCTACCAATTTGTTTGGGATGAGTATTGCGATTGGTACCTTGAGCTCGCTAAAGTACAACTGCAAACTGGCACCCCAGCGCAGCAACGTGCTACACGTCGGACCTTACTACGCGTTCTTGAAACCATTCTGCGCATGGCCCACCCGCTGATTCCGTTTATTACAGAAACGCTCTGGCAAACCGTTGCCCCAATATCTGGCAAAGTTTTAGTAGATGCAGAAAAGCAATCGATTGCCCTGCAGCCATATCCGATTGCTCAGCCAGAAAAAATCGATGAACAGAGTGAGGCTTGGGTTACGCAAATTAAAGCGATTGTCGATGCCTGCCGAAATCTGCGCGGTGAAATGCAAGTGCCGCCCGGCCAAAAAGTGCCGCTCTGGATTAGTGGTCCTGAGGCATTCTTAAAGCAGGCCACACCCTATCTTGCTGCCTTGGCAAAATTATCCGAAGTCAAAATCTATCTAGATGAGTCGGCGTTAGAAAAAGATGCTCCTGACGCCCCAATTGCTTTGGTTGGCGCACTAAAGTTGCTCCTCAAAATTGAGGTAGATGTGGCCGCAGAAAGAATCCGACTGGGTAAAGAAATTGAGCGTTTGGCCAATGAAATGAATAAAGCTCGTGGAAAACTCTCTAATGAGAGCTTCGTAGCTCGCGCTCCAGAGGAAGTGGTTTCTCAAGAAAAACAACGACTTGCAGAATTTGAACAAAACCATGAGAAGCTTGTTGCACAATTAGAACGCCTCAAATAAAAAACCAGAACGAAAAATTTAAAACGAGCTAAATCACTATGTCTCTATCCAGTAAAGCAGTTACTAAAGCCGTTTTTCCTGTTGCTGGCTTAGGCACACGTTTCTTGCCCGCTACTAAGGCTAGTCCTAAAGAGATGCTCAATGTAGTGGATAAACCCTTAATTCAATATGCGGTTGAAGAAGCGATTGCTGCCGGCATCACTGAGATGATTTTTGTTACTGGTCGTAGCAAACGGGCAATTGAAGATCACTTCGATAAAG
The DNA here is from genome assembly GCA_947447945.1 of Burkholderiaceae bacterium. Classification (GTDB taxonomy): domain Bacteria; phylum Pseudomonadota; class Gammaproteobacteria; order Burkholderiales; family Burkholderiaceae; genus Polynucleobacter. The sequence goes on along the minus strand of CANFLR010000018.1, from coordinate 10,115 downwards.
CCTATGAACTCGAAGCTGAACTCGAAGCTAAAAATAAACATGCCTTGCTAGAAATCGTCCGCAGCGTGAAACCCAGTCATGTGGATTGTGTCTATGTGCGTCAGCCTGAAGCTCTGGGCTTGGGTCATGCTGTTTTGTGCGCAGAGAAATTAGTGCGCGATGAACCTTTTGCTATCATTTTGGCCGATGACTTACTAGATGGTCAGCCACCCGTACTCAAGCAAATGCTCCAGGTGTTTAATGAACAAAATGGCTCTGTTTTGGCTGTAGAAAAAATTGATCCGGCCAAAAGTAGCTCTTATGGAATTGTTGCTGGGAATGAGATCACCAAAGGCATCTACCGCTTGAACGGTATTGTGGAGAAACCCCAACCCAAAGATGCGCCTTCAAATCTAGCAGTGGTTGGCCGCTATGTTTTGTCTTCCAACATTTTTAGACATATCCGCAATCTGAAACCTGGTGCCGGTGGAGAAATTCAACTCACTGACGCAATTGCTACTTTATTAAAAGAAGAGCCCGTGTTCGCCTATGAATACGATGGCGTGCGCTATGACTGCGGCAGTAAACTTGGCTACCTCAAAGCATCCGTAGAGTTTGCCTTGCGCCACCCCGAGGTGAGTACTGATTTTGCGGCGTATCTCAAGAGTCGCTCTTTAGGATAAGGGCGCACTTCTACGAACCTGTTTATCTTCTTTTCAAAAAGAAAATCAGAACATCGCCTTCATGAGTAGTGCCAATTAATTCGTTGCCCGTTTGCTTAGCAAAAGCTGGGAAGTCATGAGCAGCGCCTGAGTCAGTAGCTTTAATTCTTAATACCTCGCCTGACTGCATCGTTGCTAAAGCCTTCTTTGTGCGCAAAATAGGGAGTGGGCAGTTCATGCCAATAGCATCTACCTCTGCGTTAAATGCGATGTTGCTGATATCGGTCATTTGCTAGCAACCCAAGCTTGCACGCCTGCTAAAGCAGCGTCCAAGGCGGCAGGATTATTGCCACCAGCCATGGCCATTTCTGGTTTACCGCCGCCTTTACCACCAACTTGCAGAGCCACGAAATTCACCAAATCGCCTGCCTTCACTTTGCCAATAGAGTCAGTAGTCACACCAGCGACCAAACTCACCTTATCGCCTTGTACTGAAGCTAAAACAATCGCAGCGGTTTTGAGTTTGACTTTTAAGGCATCCATGGTTTCGCGCAAGACTTGCGCATCGGCGCCATCTAAGCGAGCAGCCAAGACTTTCATGCCATTCACCTCAAGTGCTTGGCTAGCCAATTCATCGCCTTGGCTAGCGGCAAACTTGGAGTTCACTTTTTCCAACTCCCGCTCAGCCTGACGCAAACTTTCTTGAAGTTGGGTAACGCGACTCACCAAATCACCGGGATGGGTTTTCAATACTGCGGCAGCGTCGTTGAGTTTGTCTTCAAGCCCCTGTAAGAAATGCAAAGCATTTTGTCCGGTCACCGCCTCAACTCGACGAATACCAGCAGCAACGCCGCTCTCAGAAACAATCTTTAAGCTACCAATATCACCTGTGCGCCCTACGTGAGTGCCACCGCACAATTCTTTAGAGCTAGCAATTTCCAATACCCTGACTTCGTCTCCATACTTCTCGCCGAACAGCATCATAGCCCCGGTCTTTTGCGCATCCTCTAAAGACATCACTTTTGCAGAGGTGGCGACGTTCGTCAAAATCTCACGATTGACAATGTCTTCTACTCGACGAATTTGGGCGGCGGTAATCGGTGCGTTATGGGTGAAATCAAAACGGGTTTTACTTGCATCGACCAAAGACCCTTTTTGCTGGACATGGTCGCCCAACACTTCACGCAAGGCTTTATGAAGAATATGGGTGGCACTGTGGTTACGCGTCGTCTCTAGCCGATGCTCTACATCAACGAATGCATTTATCGAGTCACCCACCTTAAGCTCGCCCTCAAGCACCTCGCCCTGATGCCCAAAGACATCGGCTTGAATTTTAAAAGTGTCTTCAACAGTAAAACGCGCCGCTTCATTACGCAACTCACCTTGATCGCCAACCTGTCCACCAGACTCGGCGTAAAAAGGCGTGTTATCTAAAACTACTACAGCAACATCACCCCCTTTTACAACTGAGACTGAAGAACCATCGTGATAGAGGGCGATAATTTTTGCACCTTCCTGCTTGAGGGTGTCGTAACCATGAAACTGGGTTGGCTTACCCGAGTATTCCAAACCTTGGGCAACCTTGAATTTACCCGCAGCGCGCGCTTGATCGCGTTGCTTTTGCATCGCAACTTCAAAACCCTTGGCATCTACCGTTACGCCCCGCTCACGACAAACGTCTGCAGTCAGATCTAGTGGGAAGCCAAAGGTATCGTGCAAACGAAATGCGGTCTCTCCATCAACTACTTTTGCACCACCAGCCAAAGCACCTTCCAAAATCTCCATGCCATTTGCAATAGTTTGAAAGAAACGCTCTTCCTCCTGCTTGAGTACTTCACCGACTTTATCTTGTGCGGCACGAAGTTCCGGATAAGCATCGCCCATTTCTTTAACCAGCGCAGGAACCAATTGATAAAAGAAGGGTTTGCGTGCGCCCAATTTATACCCATGACGAATCGCACGGCGCGCAATGCGGCGCAATACATAGCCGCGACCAGCGTTACCCGGAATGACACCATCGACCACTACAAAGCTGCAGGCCCGAATATGATCAGCAATCACTTTAAGTGATGGGCTTTCTAGATCGCAGTCCTGACCGCCAGCAGCATCAACCGCCTCTTTGGCGGCCTTTAATAAATTCACGAAGAGGTCAATCTCATAATTGGAGTGGACATGCTGTAGTACTGCAGCAATCCGCTCAAGACCCATACCTGTATCTACGCTAGGCTTGGGCAACGGATGCATATTGCCAGCCTCATCGCGGTTGTACTGCATAAACACGTTATTCCAAATCTCAATGAAACGATCGCCATCCTCGTCAGGACTGCCGGGAGGGCCGCCAGGAATATGTTCACCGTGATCATAAAAAATCTCGGTACAGGGGCCACAAGGACCGGTATCACCCATCATCCAGAAATTATCTGAAGCGTAGCGAGCCCCCTTGTTGTCACCAATGCGAATAATGCGATTGGCCGGTACCCCGATCTGGTCTTTCCAGATGGCATATGCTTCATCATCCTCGGCATATACGGTCACCAAGAGCCGTTCTTTAGGGAGCTTAAATACCTGCGTTAGTAGGTCCCAGGCAAATTGGATCGCCTCTTTCTTGAAATAGTCCCCAAACGAGAAATTGCCCAGCATTTCAAAAAAGGTATGGTGGCGGGCTGTATAGCCCACATTATCCAAATCGTTGTGCTTACCACCGGCGCGGATACATTTTTGGGCTGTTGTTGCACGACTATAGGGGCGCTTATCAAAACCCAGAAATACATCCTTAAATTGATTCATCCCCGCATTGGTAAATAACAGAGTAGGGTCATCCCCAGGCACTACGGGGCTTGAAGGGACGATTTGATGGCCTTTGGCGGCAAAGAAATCCAGGTAAGCCTGGCGAATTTGGGAGACTTTCATGCCAATAATTATCGCATTGGCACCACGCTAGGGCAAACACTAGACAAACTACCCCACTCCTGCCTTACAATCGCACAACATTGATAAATAAATCGGCACAAATGTCGATAACTAAGGAGCGCAACTTGAAGATTCGTAATCAGCGAGATTTTGGTGCTGGAATTCTCTATATCTGCACTGGACTGTTCTTTGCCGTAGTGGCAAGACAGTATCAGATGGGTACAGCAGCCAAAATGGGCCCAGGATACTTCCCTTTCTGGCTTGGAGTTTTAATGGCCCTTCTTGGTCTCCTAGTGCTAGTAAAGTCACTGAGCGCCAAAGCTACCATTGAGTCAATTCCTAAATTCAATTGGAGGATTATTGGTCTGATTACGGGTTCGGTGATTCTCTATGGCATTCTGCTCCCTATCATGGGCTTTGCAGTAGCTGTTCTGGTGCTGGTATTCATGTCGGCAAGTGCTAGCCATGAGTTCCATTGGAAGGGCACTCTAATCAACGCTGTTTTCTTGATTGCCTTTACCTACTCAGTATTCGTCGTTGGGCTGAAACTTCAGTTCCCATTACTACCTTTCTTCCTTATTAACTAACCGGGAATCTAAAAAATGGACTTATTTGCTAATTTAGCTCTCGGTTTCGATACTGCGTTTACGCTTCAAAACCTGATGTACTGCCTCATTGGTTGCGTGCTTGGCACCCTGATTGGCGTTCTCCCTGGCCTTGGCCCAATTGCAACGATTGCGATGCTCTTGCCAGCAACCTATGCCTTGCCTCCAATTGCCGCATTGATTATGTTGGCTGGTATTTACTACGGCTCCCAGTACGGTGGCTCTACCACTGCCATTTTGCTGAACATTCCAGGAGAAACCTCCTCGGTCGTCACGGCAATTGATGGTTACCAAATGGCCCGAAACGGTCGAGCCGGTGTGGCCCTCTTTACTGCTGGTATGGGCTCATTCTTTGCGGGTTGCGTGGCAACACTCGTATTAGCTGCCTTTGCCGCCCCACTCTCCCAATTAGCGTTTAAGTTCGGCCCTGCTGAATACTTCTCCCTGATGGTATTAGGGTTAATTGGTGCTGTGGTGCTTGCCTCTGGTTCACTGATCAAGGCTATTGGCATGATTATTTTGGGCCTTCTCATGGGCTTGATCGGTACCGACGTTAACTCTGGTGTGTCACGCTACGCGTTTGACATCCCCGAGTTGAGTGATGGTATCGGCTTCGTTGCGGTTGCGATGGGTGTCTTTGGTTTTGCTGAAATCATGAACAACCTTGAGAAAACAGATGAGGATGAGGGCTTCTTAAACAAGATGACCACCATGATCCCAACCAAGCAAGACATCAAGCGCATGATTCCTTCAATCTTGCGCGGTACTACGATTGGCTCTATCTTGGGTATCCTGCCAGGCGGTGGTGCTGCTTTGGCTGCATTTGGCGCCTACTCAGTTGAGAAGAAATCCTCCAAATATAGCCACGAGTTCGGCAAAGGTGCCATTGAGGGTGTAGCAGGTCCAGAGTCAGCTAACAATGCTGCCGCTCAAACATCGTTCATCCCATTGCTCACTTTGGGTATTCCACCAAATGCTGTGATGGCATTGATGGTTGGAGCGATGACCATTCATAACATTCAGCCTGGTCCACAGGTAATGACCAGCAACCCAGCTTTGTTCTGGGGTCTGATCGCCTCTATGTGGATTGGTAACGTGATGTTGATTCTGTTGAACTTGCCTCTGATTGGTATCTGGGTCAAGCTCCTCAAGATTCCTTATCGCTTTATGTACCCAGCCATCTTGGTCTTCTGCTGCATCGGCGTGTACACCGTGAACAACACTGTATTTGACGTTTATGTCACCGCATGCTTTGGCCTGATCGGTTACCTCTTCTTCAAGCTTGGTTGCGAACCTCCCCCATTGCTCCTCGGTTTCGTTCTTGGGCCAATGATGGAAGAGAATTTCCGTCGCGCTTTGTTGCTCTCCCGTGGTGATTTCACAACCTTCTTGACCCGCCCACTCTCCTTGGGATTGCTGATTGCTTCAGCCCTTTTGGTGGTGATTGTGGCTTTGCCAGCGGTTAAGAAAACCCGTGAAGAGGCTTTCGTCGAAGAGTAATCTTCCGCCTCCACAGAAACGAGCCCGCAGCAGTTTGCGGGCTTTTTCTTTATGAGGAAGGGCTTTTCTCTACAATGAGCAAATGTCCCAAGATAGCAAAATCTCTAAAGTAGCAACTGGCACAGTTGCCGAGCCCTCTAACTTTTTACGGCAGATCATTGATCACGACCTAGCAAGTGGTGTATTTTCAGATCGCACTAATTTAGCAGGTCAAGCAATTCCCTCCATCATTACGCGCTTTCCACCTGAGCCAAATGGCTATTTACATATTGGTCACGCCAAGAGTATCTGTCTCAACTTTGGTCTAGCTGCGGACTACAACGCCTTGCCCGGTGGCGCACGTTGCAATATGCGACTCGATGACACCAATCCCGTTAAAGAGGATGTTGAGTATGCAGACAGCATATTAGATGCCGTCAAATGGTTGGGCTTTAGCTGGGGTGATCATCTGTATCACGCCAGTGATTACTTTGATCGCCTCTATGAGTTTGCCGAGATTCTGATACAAAACGGCAAAGCCTATGTTGATAGTCAAAGCGCCGAAGATATTCACACCCACCGCGGTAACTTTGGGCAGGCAGGTAAAAATAGCCCCTATCGCGACCGCAGTTCAGAAGAAAATCTACAACTCTTTCGCGACATGCGTGATGGCAAGTTTAAAGATGGTGAACATGTTCTGCGCCTGAAGATTGATATGTCACACCCCAATATTGTGATGCGCGACCCCGTTGTCTATCGTATTCGCCATACTGATCATCATCGAACAGGGAGCAAATGGTGTATCTATCCCTTATACGATTACACCCACTGTATTTCCGATGCGCTGGAAAATGTTTCACACTCCATTTGCACGCTCGAATTTGAAAACAATCGTCCGCTTTATGACTGGATTGTGAATGCACTAAAAGAAATCGGTATCTTCAAGGATCCCGTGCCACATCAATATGAATTTGCGCGCCTGAATTTAACTTACACCATCACCAGCAAACGCAAGTTGCTGCAGTTGGTTGAAGAAAAGCACGTAGATGGCTGGGATGATCCCCGTATGCCCACCATTGTCGGAATCCAGCGCAGGGGCTACACCCCCGAGAGCATTCGACTCTTCTGTGAACGCATTGGTGTATCCAAAGCAGATAGCTGGATTGATATGAGCACTCTAGAACAGGCCTTGCGCGACGATTTAGAAGTGCGGGCCCCTCGTGCTACTGCCGTACTCAAACCACTCAAGCTCGTAATTGAAAACTTTGATGCATCTGCCAAAGAGCCCTGCTCCGCGCCCCGTCATCCACAACATCCCGAATTGGGTAATCGTGAATTTCACTTCACTCGTGAATTATGGATCGAAGCAGACGACTTTATGAAAGAGCCAATCAAAGGCTTCTTTAGGTTATATCCGCCAAGCGGCGATCAAGCTGGTGGTCGAGTACGACTGCGTCACGGCTTTGTGATTGAATGCACTGGCTTTGAGGTCGATGCAAACGGCAATGTTATCCAGGTAAATGCCACCCACTTTGCCGATAGCAAGAGTGGCACGCTGGGCTCCAATAACTACAAGGTCAAGGGTAATATTCATTGGGTAAGCGCTGCTGAAGCAGTGGCTACTGAAGTACGCGTCTACGATCACCTCTTTACCGACCCTCATCCAGATAGTGGCGATAAAAATTTCTTAGATGCTATTAACAAACAGTCTAAGCAAACCATTACTGCTTATTTAGAGCCTTGTATGAAAGAGGCTAAAGCGGAAGAGCGCTTTCAGTTTGAGCGGCATGGTTATTTTGTCGCGGACCAGTTTGACTCAAAACCAGGTAAACCTGTATTTAACCGCGCAGTCGGCCTCAAGGATTCTTGGAAATAGTCTTCAAAAATACTGCCACACTGGGATAGCGTAGCGGTGTTTTTAATTCAGGGAGCCTCGTGTTGGTAACTCTCCTAGACTCCCGCATGAAGGACCATAGCATTGGGCTGACGAGCTTCTGTAACTCGACTGCAGGCAAACGCACTGGGCGCGCCAAACCAAAGGTATCTGCCACCTCATCAAAGTAATCACCCATTTTGGTTTCATTACCATCGCAGGCATTAATGACTCTCTGCGGTTTGCCGTGATACACCGCTGCACAGACCAAAGCAGCTAAATCATCACTCTGGATATGGTTGGAATAGGCGTCCTCACTGGGCAATAGTGCTGGAGTCTTAGCTTGTAAACGGTCAATAGGGAGGCGATCAGCTGCGTAAATTCCGGGTACGCGCAGAATCGTTACGGCCACCTGATGAGCTGGCCCCCATAGGCGTAAGACCCGCTCAGCATCGACCCTCCGCTTTGCTCGCTCACTTTGAGGATTGACTGGTGTTATCTCAGAAACTCGACCCCCCTTATGGTCGCCATAGACCCCTGTAGTGCTTACATAAATCAAGCGCCTGACGCAAGAAGGGCCTTGGGCTAAAATTCGGGTCAGGTTGCGGGTTCGGCTATCACGATCACCGCTATTTTGTGGGGGTGCTAAATGAATGATAGTTTGTGCTAAACCGCTTAAGCGCCATAAAGACGCTGGTTGATCTAAATCCCCAAAGATAGGAGTGATGCCTAGCTTTCTGAATTCTGGAAAACGGCTTTGCTGTGAGGTGAGAGCAAAAACGCGATAGTGTCGGCAAAGTTGTTTGGCCGCTCGCACGCCAATATCGCCACAGCCAATAATCAGGATTCGGGGTAGACCAAAAGATTGCATAAGTGACATCGTAACGATTTATCAAAAGGAGTGGGAGTGTCCTACCAAGTTACGCTCAAAACGAGCGGCAAACAATTTACCGTAAATCCGGATGAAACACTCCTGGAGGCCGCTCTTCGTCAAAATATCAATTTGCCCTATGGCTGCAAAAATGGTGCATGCGGCTCCTGCAAAGGTAAGGTGCTTGAGGGTCAAGTCACCCATGGGGAGCATAGCGAGAGCGCCTTATCGCGCGCAGATGAGACCGCTGGTGCGACTTTATTTTGTTGTGCCCACCCACAATCTGACTTAATCATCCAAGCCAGAGAAGTCCAAGGTGCCGGAGATATGGCCATTCGTAAAGTACCTTGCCGTGTCAATACCATTACCAAGCCAAGTAGCGATGTAGCCATTCTGAAGTTGCAACTCCCCGCCGCTGAGCGCTTTCAGTTTCTCGCAGGGCAATATCTTGAGTTCCTTCTCAAGGATGGACAGCGTCGTGCCTACTCAATCGCTACTGCGCCTGATCAAGAAGGGCCATTGGAGTTGCATATTCGCCATCTACCTGGCGGGCTTTTTACCGACTTTGTTTTTGGCGCGAAGCAACCCGCTCTTAAAGAGAAAGATATTCTGCGTTTTGAAGGCCCTTTAGGCAGCTTCTTCTTAAGAGAAGACTCTCAGAAGCCCATCATTTTCGTGGCGGCTGGTACCGGCTTTGCACCGATCAAGTCCATTATTGAACAAATGCAAGCTAAGAAGATTGAAAGATCAATCTGGCTTTACTGGGGTGGGCGGCGGCCAAGCGACCTCTACCTGAATACATTATGCGAAACCTGGGCTCAGGATCTACCGAACTTGAAGTACATTCCTGTGATTTCTGATGCGCTTCCCGAGGATGCCTGGACGGGCCGTAGCGGCTTTGTTCACCAAGCAGTCATGGCAGACCATCCTGACCTCAAAGACTTCCAGATATACGCTTGTGGCGCCCCTGTGATGATCAATGTCGCACGCCAAGACTTTTCATCAAAATGTCATCTACCCGAGGAAGAATTCTTTGCGGATTCCTTCACAAGCGCTGCAGATCTTGCGGGATAATAAAATCATCTTCTCATCCATTAGTAGCCGACAGTCCTCACTATGAACAAGCCCGTCCAGTCCGTTGATGCCCACTCAATCATGTTTATCACCCAAAGACCAGAAGTGGCAATGGTTGAAGGGCAAGGCTCATGGCTGACAGATAACAATGGCAAACGCTATTTAGATTTCTTACAAGGCTGGGCGGTTAATTGCCTGGGACATAGCAACCCCGGGATGATTGCAGCGCTCAACACGCAAGCCAAAAAACTGATCAACCCTAGTCCTGCTTTCTATAACGAGCCTATGATTGAGTTAGCCAATCTACTGACGGATAACAGCTGTTTTAACAAAGTCTTTTTTGCCAACAGTGGAGCGGAAGCCAATGAAGGCGCCATTAAGCTCGCGCGTAAATGGGGTCAAATCAACAAGTCAGGCGCGTTCGAGATCATCACTTTTGATCATAGCTTTCATGGTCGTACCTTAGCAACTATGAGTGCTTCTGGTAAGCCGGGCTGGGATACCATGTTTGCACCCCAAGTGCCTGGCTTTCCTAAAGCGGATCTCAACGATTTGGAATCCGTTAAAAAACTGGTCAGCGATAAAACGGTAGCCGTCATGATTGAACCTGTGCAAGGTGAAGGCGGTGTGATTCCAGCGAGCGCTGAGTTTATGAAGAGCCT
>CANFLR010000017.1 GCA_947447945.1 Burkholderiaceae bacterium | reverse complement strand
TGTTGAGCTTCAATCTCCGCCCGTGCCGCAGTACCGACGAATGACTAAATGAGCTGTATATACCCAGGCCTTGTTGCCACTAATTGAAATCGTGAATGACCCGCAAGTACCTCCCCATTCTGCTTTTGTGTTTTATGACAGCTTCTGCTTTTGCACAGAGGGCAGGGTCTGGCGCTGACCAAATAGCCAGTTTTGCCGATCCAATTGAAGGATTGCCAACAGAAGGAAGCCTTTTTGGTTTACCAGTGAATGTCCACGGTCAAACGACCTATATTAATCAGCGCTATAACAATTTCACATCCTCCTATTCGGGGATGAACAGCTTATCGGCTAATAAATCGATGAGCTACACCTGGTCGGGCACTTTGTTCTTTGGTGCGCGCATTGCTCCCAATACGGATGTGTATTTCAATCCCGAAGTGGTATCGGGCGTCGCGTTTTCTGGTCTGACTGGTATGGGTGGCTTTACTAATGGTGAAGCTACTAAAGCCGGTGGGGCGCAGGCGAAATTTTATTCTGCTAGAGCATTTGTACGTCAGACCATCAATCAAGAGGGCGAGAAGGTCGTTCTTGAAAACGAGGCCAATCAAATTACCCAAGCGGTTAGCAGTAATCGGGTTGTGTTAACCGGCGGACAGTTTTCTACCCTGGATATTTTTGACGATAGTCGCTATGCCAAAGATCCTCGCGTTCAGTTCATGAACTGGGGCAACATGACCTATCTGGCTTATGACTACGCTGCTGATGCCCGTGGTTATAGCTGGGGTTTAGCAGGGGAGTGGTATCTCGATAACTGGGTGATGCGCGCATCAAGAATGCTCGCCCCTAAATCCCCGAACGGCAAAGACCTCAATTGGCAAATCTTTAATGCTTACGGCGATCAAATAGAAGTTGAGCGTCAACACAATATCGCCGATCTGCCAGGTAAGGTGAGCGTATTGGCTTATCGTAACAAGATGATCTTGGCCCGTTTTCAGGATGCCACGAACTATGTCATTGCCAATAATGCTCAAGGTACACAAGCCATTAACAATGTTCGTAATAGCAACCAAATTAAAACAGGTATTGGTTTGCATGCCGAACAGGCTTTAACCAAAGATTTAGGCATTTATGGCCGTGCGTTCACTTCTGATGGACATACCGAAACGATGTCGTTTACTGAAGCTGATAATTCTGTCTCGGTAGGTTTGGGACTTAATGGAACAAGTTGGCAGCGCCCACACGACAGTATTGGCATTTCTATGATGCAAAACGGACTGTCAAGCTATCGCCGTAACTACCTTCAGGCAGGTGGGGTGTCTTACTTCATTGGTGATTATGCGAGTGCAAATCAGACCATTTCGTATCGTCCAGAACGCATTGCCGAGATGTATTACAACGCCACAGTGATTAAAAACGTCCTATTTGGTATTAACTATCAACACGTTAGTAATCCAGCCTACAACTCAGCCCGTGGTCCAGTGCAGATTTACTCATTTCGAGTGCATGCAGAGTTTTAAGGAGATTTCAGCACCAATATTATTATTATCTTTAGAATCAATAACATAAGGATTCCCAAATAGTCGCTTTTTTAGTTTTATCCCCTATAATCCGTAAAACCCCTTAGTAAGCCTTATTTGGGGCCATTAAAACAGTAGCAATATTGATATTTAAAGGCAGCCGCATTTGATTCACGGCCAATTACAAATTGTTGTAGTAAACCCACTCAAGCAGATCGCTTGCGGCATCTGTATCACCACCTTTTTTCTTGCTTCTGGACTAGCCCAAACATCCCCCAGCTCAACTGGCGTTACTGTGCGCACCAATGACGCAGCCGTTGAACTGACGACACCTCCAGTACTGACAGCGCAAACGAATGGCTCCAAAGCGGCAGAATTATTTACCCCCAGTTCTGTTGCCAATACCCCCAAGATCAACCCCAAAGGCGCGCCAGCAGGCCCAAGCGAGATGGATCTGCGCCAACTGTGGGCAGAGCTCAAGCTAAATAACCCTCAATTGGTCGCTTTGCGTGAAGCCTATTTATCTGCCAAGGCAACCGTACCTCAAATTGCCGCACCAGCCAATCCACAAGTGGGTTTGGTGTGGTCTGGTATGCCGGTTAATTCCCCCTTTGCTTTGGGAACTGCTGGTAGCAATCCAGCTACTAGCAATAACAATGCGATTTCGGTTGCCCAGCCATTTCAGTTTCCGGGCAAGAAAAGCTTGGCTGCCAATATTGCCGATACCAATGCAGAAGCATTGTTGGCACAGAGTGAATCAATCTACCTTCAGTTGGGCGCCCAGCTTTCCACTTTGTACTACAACACGCTGGCATCGCAAAAGCAATTGAAGGTGCTCAAAGAGTCAGTGCTACGGATAGAGATGATTAAGAACGTTGCCAAAGCCCGCTATGCGAACAACAGTGCTGCCTATGTCGAGTTCCTCAATGCGCAAGTAGCTCAAAGCTCAGCACAGGCCGATCAATTTAATTTGGAGCGGCAGTTGCAGGTGAGTCTTAACAACATCAATACTCTAGTAGGGCGTCACTCTCGTGAGAAGTTGGTTTTACGCGGCAATCCGCGTAACGGTTTATCTGCTGTTCCAACCCTAGTCGAGCTGGAAGATTATGCCGAGAGCAGCCATCCAGCCTTAAAAGGCTCTGCCTTGCAATTAGACGCGGCCCGTAAAGGCGTAGATCTTGCCAAGAAAGCATACCTGCCTGATTTTCAGGTGATCGGATCTTCTTATACGCCGCGTGGACCATTTTCTGCTAACAATGGTGCGCTCTATTACCAATTCGAATTAGATCTCATCATTCCTTTGTATTTCTTTACCAAAGAAAAATACGGGGTGGAACAAGCACAGCGTAATGCAGCGGCAGCAGAGGCGGGCGATATTTCTAATCGGCAGCAAATTGCCTTGGCAGTGAATTCTGCCTATGCGACATATGATCAAGCAAAGAATCAGGCCCAGTTTTTAAGAGAGCGTCAAGTTCCCCAGGCCGATGCTGCTTATCGTGTTGGCTTGACACAGTACTCCAATAACGGTCAAGGATTTAATGATTTGTTGACTGCCCAGACACAATTGCGTAGTTTGGAGATTCAATTGGCATTAGCCGAAGCCAATTTATTGCAAGCGCAAGCCGTATTGTTAGTTGCGGCTGGTAAAGAACCTTTTTAAGGAGCAGTTTTGAAAGACAAAATTCTTTCCCACTTGAAGCGAGCAATCGAAAAGATTAAACCCCATTTCGATAAGGCCTCTCATGTCATTGGACATCGCACTCAATTATTCTTTTCAAGCTTGGCAGGCATTTATTGGAACCTCAGCCCTGAAAATCGCAGCCGGGTTCGCTTGGCAGCCGTTGCTTTCACTATTTTTTCTTTGGGAGTGGTTCTTGGTCAAATAATGAATGTCAATCGGGCAGTAAAGATTGAGAGTTCAACTAAAGCACTTCGGATTGAAAAGACTGGTATTTTGGAATTAAAGCTACCAGGCGTCAAACTCAACCCTGAAATTTATATTTTCCAAGCGGCTGAGAAGGTTCAGGTTCCGGTGGATATTAGAGTGCCAGGGCGCCTGGCTTTTAACGCAGAAAAATCCAAAGTACTATCTGCTCGCGCACCAGGAAGGATTGAACGGATTGATGCCTTTGATGGCGCAAAGGTAGAGATTGGCTCACCCATTGTTGAGCTTTATAGCCCAGAGTTTTTATCTGCGCAGCAAGAGTATTTACTTTCTTCAAAGACAGTAAAAGTGCTTGATCGCAATTCGACGATGAGTGAGTTATTGGCTGATGCCAAGATTACACAAGAGGCGGCAGCAAACCGAATCAGAAATCTGGGTGCAGGCGATAGTGATATCAAGAGCCTTGAGGCTACTGGTAAAACTCAGAGTAACCTGATCATGCGTTCTCCGCTCAAAGGCGTGGTAGTTAAGAGAAGCGTAGAGCCTGGCGCGATTGTGAATTCCGGTGATGTGATTGCGACCCTAGCAGACCCAAAGGCCCTCTGGTTCTTAGGTAATGTGTTTGAGCAAGACTTGCGTTTAATTAGCCCAGGTCAAAAATTGGTCCTGCGTACTGAGGCTTACCCAGATAAAGAATTTGTCGCTTATGCAAATTACATTGCGCCCTCAATCGACCCGCAAACTCGTGCTTTGTTAATTCGGTGTGATGTTGAAAATACCGATGGACTACTTCGTCCTGATATGTATGTGTCAGCAAAGCTAACCACAGGCACTGCGGAGGCGATCGTGTTGCCGCAGTCTGCCATCGTGCGGGTTCGTGAAACCCGATTTGTCATTATTAAGATAGATGAGGAAACATTCCGTCGTTTGCCGGTGCAAGGTTACGATTTAGATGGCAAGTCTTTTGCAGTGACGGAGGGGCTTGCCCCCGGTGCTCAAGTGTTAACAGCGGGATCTGTTTTGTTAAATGATCGCTTTGCAAAACAGGAGGACTAAGTGAGTTTTTTTACCACCTTTATTCGTGGGGTAGTCGAAAAGCGTGTCTTGGTCATTTTTGCCTCGATAGTATTGCTTGGCTTGGGGATGTTCAGCCTGAGCAAGCTTCCGATTCAGCCTTATCCTGGTGTAGCGCCTTTAACCATTCAGGCGATTTCGCAATGGCCAGGAAGAAGTACGACAGAAGTGGAGCAACAGGTCACCATTCCTGTTGAAAATGCGTTGGCTGGTATTCCTGGTTTGCAGGCATTTCGATCCGTATCTTTATTTGGTTTATCCGTAGTTACGCTCAAATTTAATGACACGACTGATGCCTTTAAGGCCCGTCAGACTTTTATTGCCAATTTATCTAATGTTAGCTTCCCACCTGGGGTGACATCCAGTATTAGTCCAGATTCAGATGCGACCGGTGAGATCATGCGCTATGAAGTGCGTTCTGACTATGCCTCTTCTGGAAGATTAAAGACCTTACAAAACTACGAAATTTATAAAGAATTAAAGCAGACGCCAGGCGTTGCGGATGTTTCATCATTTGGCGGTAAGGTTCGCCAATACCAGGTCATCGTCAGTCCTGAAAGCCTTCAAGCTAAAGGTGTGTCCGTAAACCAGCTCATCGCTGCATTGACCAATGCCAATAGCAATACAGGTGGCGGCCTTTTGCCTAGTGGGGAGCAGCAGTTCGTGGTGCGCGGCGTGGGCTTATTAAAAAATATTGACGACATTAAAAAAGTGGTAATTACCATCAACAATGGCGTGCCAATTCGGATTGGTGACGTTGCCAAGGTAGTAATTGGTAATGCACCGCGTTTGGGTATGTTCCAATTTAACGACAATCCTGACTCTGTCGAGGGTATTGTGTACTTGCGTCGCGGCGAAAACGCTACCGAAGTATTGGCACGCGTGAGAGATACTGTTGAGAATATTAACAAGCAAGTCTTGCCACCTGGGATTGAGGTCAAGCCTTTTTATGATCGTCAGGTCCTGCTTGATATTACGATTGGTACCGTAAAGCACACTCTGTTCTTTGGTATTTCGCTAGTCTTGGCGGTACTCTTTTTCTTCTTGGGTAACTTACGTGCTGCTGCAGTAGTTGCTGCTGTGATTCCATTGGCCTTGTGCGTTTCATTTATCCAGATGCATATTTGGAGTGTTCCCGCCAACTTAATTTCATTGGGTGCGATTGACTTTGGTGTGATTGTGGATTCGGCAGTGATCTTGACCGAGAACGTCATGCGCCATCTAGAAGAGGGTGGCAAACGGTTAAACCAAAGCATTATTTTGGCAACAAGCGAAGTTCAGCGCGCCATGATTTACTCTACCGGCATCATCATCGTTGCTTATTCACCATTGTTCTTTATGGGCGGCGTCGAGGGAATCATCTTTAAGCCGATGGCTTTCACCATGGGCTTTGCTTTAATTGCTGCAATGGTATTGAGTTTAACTTTCTTACCGGCCATGATTTCTTTGGTCTTTGGTGAGAACTTAAGTCATAAACCGCCTGGGTTTATTACCAAACTTCTGAATGGCTATAAGCCCCTATTAAGAAGTTGGATGGATCGCCCGTTGACTGTTGTCTCAGTAGCGGTATTTGTCTTGGGTCTGACTTTATTAAGCGTAACCCGTTTAGGTACCGCTTTCTTACCAACCCTAGAAGAAAATAATATTTGGTTGCGCATCACGCTGCCCAATACAGTGGATTTAGATTATTCCGTGAAGGTGGCCAATCAGTTGCGCGAAACCTTTATGCGTCAACCTGAAATCGATAAAGTAGCTGGACAGATTGGACGCCCTGATGACGGTACCGATTCCACTGGGGTATTTAACCAAGAGTATGGCCTCTATTTAAAGAGTCCAGATAAAATGCCTACCGGCTCCAGTAAAAAGGATTTAATCGCCCACCTTGAGACCGAACTCAATAAGATTCCTGGAATTACCTACAGCTTTTCTCAGTACATCCAAGATAACGTTAATGAGGCGCTGTCTGGTGTGAAGGGTGAGAACTCCGTCAAAATTTATGGCCCCGATCTCGATGTTTTAGATCAAAAGGCACACGAAGTGATTGATCAGTTGAAAAAAGTTCATGGCGTGGCTGACGAAGGCATTCTAAAAGAGCTGGGTCAACCCACTTTGAATATTCAGATTGATCGCGATCGTGCAGCACGCTATGGCATCAATGTGAATGACATTCAGACTGTTGTTGCAAATGCTATCGGTGGTGCGGCCGTAACCAATTTGCTAGAAGATGAAAAAACCTTCGGGATTGCTATCCGCTTAAATGAAGGAAGTCGTAATGATGTCTCAGACATTTCCCATTTATTGGTAGATGCTCCTGGAGGCGCTAGTATTCCCCTCTCAATGGTTGCTACTGTGCAACTCTCTGATGGACCGTTCTTTATTTATCGTGAGGCTGGTAAGCGTTATATCGCGATCAAATTTAGCGTGCGCAATCGTGACTTGGGTAGCGCTGTGGAGGATGCTCAGTTCTTGGTTGAAAAGAACATTACCTTGCCACCAAACTATTCCATTAGTTGGGATGGTCAGTTCAATCAAATGAAACAAGCTCAGAAAAAATTGATGTTGATCGTACCATTGGCATTGATGGGCATTTTCTTATTACTGGTAAGTGCTTTTGGTAATTTCCGCGATGCTTTCATTGTGATGATTAACGTGCCATTTGCCGCTATTGGTGGTGTGATTGCACTGCACTTAGCGGGTGAGACTTTGAGTATTTCCGCCTTCTTTGGCTTCTTGTCTCTTTTTGGTATTGCTATTCAGGATGGGGTGATCCTCATTTCTTTCATTAATAAGACGGCTGCTACTGAACATGGCGCCATGAAAGATGTCATGGTGGAAGGTGCCTCTTTGAGAGTGCGACCTGTATTGATGACGGCGATGTTGTCAGGCCTCGGATTATTACCAGCTGCGCTCTCGCATTCGATTGGTTCAGAGGCGCAACGTCCGCTGGCACTGGTGATTGTGGGTGGGATGGTCACCACCACCATTTTGACACTCTTGGTCCTGCCAGTGATTTATGGCTGGTTTAGAGGCCGCTCATTAGTTCAGCCATCGACCATCTAAACATGACTAAGCCAAGCCAGCCTCATATCCTGATCTCTAATGACGATGGTTATTTGGCGCCTGGCTTATTGGCTTTGGTGAATGCGATTCGCCCATTAGGTCGCGTCACCGTCATTGCCCCGGAGCAGAATCATAGTGGGGCTTCAAACTCGTTAACGCTATCACGGCCGCTTTCCATACATCGGGTTGCAGGCGGAGAGCGCGACGGCTTTATTTTTATCAACGGCACACCAACAGATTGCGTCCACGTTGCCATGACGGGTTTTTTAGATTCCAAGCCTGATCTGGTTGTCTCGGGCATCAATCAGGGTGAGAACATGGGTGAGGATGTGCTGTATTCAGGGACGGTCGCAGCAGCCATTGAGGGTGTTATGTTTGGCGTGCCTGGCGTTGCGTTTTCGCAGATCGATCGCGGCTGGGCCAGGATTGATGATGCTGCTAAAGCAGCTCATGATGTCGTAGCACAAATGCTGCTCTCCCATTTGGCGGATGACAATGGCGGCACTGCACCCTTACTCAATGTCAATATTCCTAACCGCCCTTATGCCGAGCTTTGCCGTTGGCGTGTAACGCGCTTAGGCAATCGCCATCATTCTCAACCCGTGGTGGTACAAAAAAATCCGCGCGGTGAAGAGATTTATTGGATTGGTGCAGCAGGGCATGCAAAAGATAGCTCCGAGGGAACCGACTTTCATGCGATTGATGAGGGCTGCATCTCTATTACGCCAATGCAACTGGATTTAACTCACCACGCACGTTTAGCAGCGATGCGGGCTAATGGCTGGGATCGCGGTTGAAACCCGCAGCAGAGAGATTCGCCGGCCATCGGCAGGCATTGGCAGACAAAGTTCATGCCACGGGTGTGAAGCACCTCAAAACGCTAGAAGCCATTGCAACCGTCCCAAGACATGCTTTTATGGACCCCGGCATGCACCCACAGGCCTATGAAGATACAGCCTTACCAATTGGTCATCAACAAACTATTTCTAAGCCATCGGTTGTGGCTCGCATGATTGAGCTTTTGCATAAGCCAAGGCAAAAATTGGGAAAGGTGCTGGAGATTGGAACCGGTTGCGGATATCAAGCGGCGGTATTGAGCTTGTTGGCTGATGAAGTCTACTCCATTGAGCGAATTCGTCCACTACATGATATGGCTCGGGCAAAATTGCGCCCATTTCGGATTAATAATCTCCGGCTCATTTATGGCGATGGCATTTTAGGCCTCCCACAAGCAGCCCCTTTTGATGCGATTATCTTAGCCGCAGCAGGGTTGGGCATACCCGATGCATTATTAGACCAACTGTCTATTGGCGGGCGTTTAATCGCCCCAGTAGTCAAAAACGCCAAAGAGCAACAATTGGTAATGGTGGAGCGAATGAGCTCCCAGCGCTATCAAAGAACTGTGCTGGACGAGGTCTTTTTTGTCCCCTTACAATCAGGGTTAGTATGAAAACCATGGCAAATACCCCTGCAAAATTTCTAGCGCTAGTTGCTTTAGCGGCTTCAACCCTCATGATGGTCGGCTGTACTACGCCGCGCACTAAACCTGCAAGCGTCGTTGACCGAACTAGCAATGTTGTTGAAACCGCACCGCCTGGCTATTACCGGGTTAAAAAGGGTGATACCTTGGCTCGCATTGCTTTGGATAATGGTCAGGCCCCACGCGATGTGATTGCATGGAATAACTTAGCCAATCCCAATCAAATTGAAGTGGGTGATCTGATTTTGGTCAAACCACCCGCCGGCGCTAAACCCATTGCGAAGCCTGCAACGAAGTCTGCTGATGCCATAAAGACCGATGCGCCTAAAGCCAAGGAATCTGCTAAATCCGATTCACCTGCTACAGAAATGGTGGCCGAGCCTGGGATTCGCTTATCTTATCCAGCCAAAGGAAAGATCACAACGGAGTTTAGCGAAGCAAACAAGGGTATCGACATTGCCGGTAAGGCAGGGGATCCTATTCAGGCAGCAGCGGATGGCAAAGTCGTTTATGCCGGCAATAGTTTGCGAGGTTATGGAAACTTGGTGATTGTGAAGCACGACAATACCTATTTAACTGCCTATGCTCATAACAATAAGCTCTTAGTTAATGAAGGCGATGCCGTTCGTAAAGGCCAGAAGATTGCTGAAATGGGCGACACCGATACCACCTCGGTCAAGCTCCATTTTGAGTTACGCGTTAATGGCAAGCCCGTTAATCCAGTGCCGTATTTGCAATAACGGAACGATCATTCGCATTAATGGCAACTGTTCTAGTCTTTGATATTGAGACCATCCCTGATGTAACTGGATTACGTCGCCTCGAAGACTTTCCAGAATCGATGTCTGATGTTGAGCTTGCTGCTACTGCGATGGCAGATCGGGCCACTAAAACCGGCAGTGAATTTTTACCCCTGTATCTGCAGCGCATTATCGCGATTTCTTGTGTGATTCGCAGAACTACTAAAGAGGGCGCACCCCAAATTAAAGTAGGGACACTCGGTACTGCACAGGATGATGAGCGGGTATTGATTCAGGCATTCTTTGACTTGATTGAAAAATACACCCCTCAATTAGTATCATGGAACGGCAGTGGCTTTGATTTACCAGTCCTGCACTATCGCGCACTAGTCAATCAAATTCAGGCGCATCGTTATTGGGAAATGGGCGAGAGCCAGGATAGCGATAGCCGAGAGTTCAAGTGGAATAACTACATCAGTCGCTATCACATGCGCCATATCGATTTGATGGATCTTTTGGCCAAGTTTAATGGTAGAGCCAACGCCCCGCTCGATGGATTAGCAAAGCTGTGTGGTTTTCCAGGCAAGATGGGGATGGATGGCAGTCAAGTTTGGCCTGCATACCAAGAGGGTAAGATTGATGATATCCGCCGCTACTGCGAAACTGACGTAGTCAATACCTACCTCATGTATTGTCGTTTTCAATTGCTGCGCGGTGGTTTTTCACTAGCCGAGTATCAAGAGGAAATGCACTTTGTAAAGGCGTATTTAGAAACAGAATCTAAAGAGCCTAATGGTGCTCATTGGCAAGAATATCTTCAGGGTTTTACGCCTGATGCGTAGAGGGGATAAGCCAGTCAATATCGTAGTGACTGAGCCAATACGTGTTGAATCGCTTGATCTAGATGCCCAAGGGATTGCACGCTTAGCGCCTAATGAAGAAGAGCTTGCACAGGGACATAGCGGTAAGGTGGTTTTCATTGAAGGTGCGCTACCCACTGAGTTAGTGACTTATGTTGTGACTCGGGAAAAAGCCCGCTTTAGTAAAGCTAAAGTTCTCGAGATACTGAAGTCAGCAGTATTTAGAGCAGAACCCCAATGTAAAGCTTTTGGCATCTGCGGTGGCTGCACGATGCAGCACTTAGATATTCGGGCGCAGGTCGCAATGAAGCAACGGGTGCTCGAAGACGATTTGCAACACATCTCCAAAGTGAAGCCCGAAGAAATTTTCCGCCCTATGGGTGGACCCGCCTGGGAGTATCGTCACCGCGCGCGTTTAAGTGCGGTCAATCGTTCGATTAAAAAAGGCACTGTGCTGATTGGATTTCATGAGGGTAAGAGTAGTTATGTTGCAGACATGACGGCCTGCGAGATTTTACCCAAGCATGTCTCTAATCTGCTCCCAGAAATGCGCAAGTTAGTAATGGGATTGTCTATTGTTGATCGCATGCCACAAATTGAAGTGGCAGTTGGTGAACCTGAAGAACCCAACTCTAAAGATCCACGAAAATCTCAGCCAGTTACAGCCTTAGTGTTTCGTAACCTAATGCCTCTGAATCAGGAAGATGAACAGCTGCTCAAAGATTTTGCAGACCGCCATCACGTGTGGGTTTGGTTGCAACCCAAAGGCATTGAAACGGTGACCCCTTTTTATCCGGAGACTGGAAAGCTATGCTATCGCCTACCTGAATTTGAGATAGAGATGCCATTTAAGCCGGCAGACTTTACTCAAGTCAATCATATGATGAATCGCGTATTGGTGAGCAGGGCGATTCATTTGTTAGATGTTCAAGCCGGCGATCGGGTGCTAGATCTATTTTGTGGTATTGGTAACTTCACCTTGCCCCTCGCCAGAAAAGCCGGAAGTGTTTTGGGGATTGAGGGTCTGGAAAGTCTGACCACTAGAGCAAAAGAAAACGCTGAACACAATCAGCTGGCTGATAAGGCAAGCTTTATGCAAAGCGATTTGTTCGAAGTCACAACAGAAACCATTACTTCTTGGGGTAAAGCAGAGCGTTGGTTAATGGATCCGCCACGTGAAGGCGCAATGGAAATCTGCAAGGCATTGGCCGATCTCCATACCAACAACAATTCCTTAATGCCTGACCGCATTGTCTATGTCTCTTGCAACCCAAAGACCTTGGCCAGGGATGCTGAAATCTTATGCCATTCAGCTGGCTATGTTTTAAAGGGGGCTGGCATTGTCAATATGTTCCCCCACACCTCGCATGTAGAGTCGATTGCAGTTTTTCAGAGGATTTAAGCGCCTTTTTCTTCAAAATCAGCCATTTCGAGCACCCTATTGGTGATTTATGCCATATTGCGGTGCAACACAATGATTGCACAGTCTTATATAAGAGTAGATTGAACTAGTGCAGAGTGGTTTAACTGCCAACGTGTTCATTAACGACCAGGAGTGCGTCATGAAAGCCTCAGATAGTTTTGCAATCTTATTGATATTGATTGCGCTGTCTTACGCGGTCAACATGTTTGTTGCCAACTGATTTATTATTCAGTGACAAGCAAGTAAAGACAGGCAATAAAAAAGGCGCCCGCAGGCGCCATAAGAGGGTAACAATAAAATGTTACTCAGTCTTTCTCACCCCCAACGATCCCTAAAAGTGCTAGTAAGTTGGTGAAAATGTTGTACACATCTAAATAAATGGCTAAGGTAGCCATGATGTAATTGGTTTCACCACCATTAATGACGCGTTGCACATCAACCAAAATAAATGCGGAGAAGATTGCAATCGCCAAAACCATCACAGTCAACATCAAGGCAGGCAGTTGCAACCAGATGTTCGCTAGAGAAGCGACGATCAAGAGTAGTACACCTACCATTAACCATTTACCCATACCAGCAAAGTCACTCTTGCTAACAGTCGCAATGGTTGCCATCACTGCAAAGATTGCGGCAGTACCACCGAAGGACAGCATGACAAGGGCGGCGCCATTGCTATAACTATTGAGGGTATGACCCACTAAGCGGGACATCATGATGCCCATAAAGAAGGTGAAGCCCAATAGTAGGAGAACACCTAAACCAGTATCTTTGTTTTTCTCAATAGCCCAAAAAAAGCCGAAGGCCACTGCCATGAAGACGATAAAGCCAATAAAAGGGCTTTCAGCAAACATGGTGAAGCCCATAGCCACGCCAAGCCAAGCGCCAATAATGGTAGGCACCATGGAAAGTGCTAGTAGGGCATAGGTATTGCGCAATACGCGGTTACGAACCTGGGGGGTGCTGATTGAGCCAGACTGCCCAAAGCCGTAAGAATTAAGATCGCTCATATGAACTCCTTCTTTCTGAGTGAATACATAAGCCCTCTGGGGGCTGTTGACTGTAAGTATAGACAAAACAGCTTAATTTCAAGCCCACACATAAAAAGACTACAAGTTATAGGGTTATGCCCTGTAAATTCAATAGCTTAGGACTACTTTTATCAGGGTAAATACCCTCAGGGGATGTATAATTCGGGGGTCGTCGAATCTGGTCAGACTCATTCTGACCCTTTTTGACTAAAACCTTTGAAATCACTATTGGAGTTTTTGCATGGCTATTGAGCGCACCCTTTCTATTATCAAACCCGATGCTGTAGCTAAAAACGTTATCGGCAAAATTTACGACCGTTTTGAATCTGCTGGTTTGAAGATTGTTGCGTCCAGAATGGCGCACTTGTCGCAATCCGAAGCCGAACAGTTCTATGCTGTTCACGCTGCCCGTCCTTTTTTCAAGGACTTGGTCAGCTTCATGATCTCTGGACCAGTCATGATTCAGGTGTTGCAGGGCGAAGGTGCGATTGCAAAGAACCGCGATTTGATGGGGGCAACTGATCCGAAGAAGGCAGAAAAAGGCACTATTCGTGCTGACTTTGCTGACAGTATTGATGCAAATGCAGTGCATGGCTCAGACGCTCCGGAAACTGCTGCCGTGGAAGTTGCTTTTTTCTTCCCTGGCATGAATGTTTTTAATCGTTAATTCCAAACCTATTTACTAAATAAGTAGGCGCATTGACCTCCCCGCGCATAAATCTCTTAGATTTTGACGCTGACCAAATGGCAGCGTATGTCGCGGGGTTGAATGAAAAGCCCTTTAGGGCAAAGCAACTCATGCAGTGGATTCACCAGCGTGGTGTATCCAATATTAATGATATGAGTGATCTGGCAAAAAGCTTTCGTGCAAGCTTGCTGGATAAAGCTCAAGTTTCCTCTCTCCCCGTCATCAAAGATGAGCTCGCTAGTGATGGCACCCGTAAGTGGTTGCTGGACGTCGGCGCAGGCAATGCGGTCGAGTCAGTCTTTATTCCTGAAGACGATCGCGGTACTTTGTGCATCTCTTCGCAAGCAGGATGCGCAGTCAATTGTCGTTTCTGTTCGACAGGGCGGCAGGGCTTCTCGCGCAATCTCACTTCAGGGGAAATCATCGGACAACTCTGGTTTGCTGAGCATCTTTTGCGTAATGAGCCCGGGGCTGTGCGGCGCGTTGAAAAATTTCCAACACCTGGCTGGGAACATACTGGCCGCGTGATTTCGAATGTAGTCATGATGGGAATGGGCGAACCCTTACTCAATTACGACAATGTTGTTTCTGCCTTACGTTTGATGTTAGATGACAGAGCCTATGGCTTGTCACGTCGTCGTGTCACAGTATCTACCTCGGGCGTCGTGCCCATGATCAATCGATTGGCGCAAGATTGCCCAGTCGCACTCGCAGTATCTTTACATGCCCCGAACGATGCATTGCGTGATCAGCTCGTGCCCTTGAATCAAAAATATCCTTTAAGAGAATTACTTGCTGCCTGTGAGCGCTATTTACCATTTGCCCCACGAGATTTCTTGACCTTTGAATATTGCATGCTGGATGAGGTCAATGATTCTGATGCACAGGCGAAAGAATTGATCCGCTTGCTGAACGGTATTAAGTGCAAGGTCAATTTAATTCCGTTTAATCCATTCCCAGAGTCTGGTCTGAAGCGCTCTCCACCACAACGCGTTCAATCCTTTGCTAATATTTTGTTGGATGCTGGCATGGTTGCGACTGTCCGCAAAACCCGTGGCGATGATATCGCTGCTGCATGCGGACAACTTGCTGGTGATGTGGTTGATAGAACGCGGGTACGTGAACGTGCTGTTCATGAAAATGAGATTGTTCAGCCGGATACTCAAACAATCCAATGGCTCGATAAGCTAAATTGAAGAGGAGATTCTGAAGTGACGAACTCGAACAATTCTTTAGTGCCTCTGCCCTTAGGTCCTGCGCCTAAGAGGGCTACGCGCCAAGCAAAAGTAGCCTGGAAAGCCAATATCGTCACCATCGGTGGCGATGCTCCAGTACGTGTTCAGTCTATGACCAACACGGATACCGCAGATGCATTGGCAACGGCTATTCAAGTAAAAGCATTGGCGCGCGCCGGTTCTGAGATGGTGCGAATTACCGTCAATACACCTGAAGCTGCTGCTGCCGTTCCTTATATTCGGGAGCAATTAGACAAGATGGATGTGTTAGTGCCACTCATTGGCGATTTTCATTACAACGGCCATACCTTATTAAATGATTATCCAGAGTGTGCAAAAGCCCTATCGAAATATCGCATTAATCCAGGTAATGTTGGTAAAGGCGCTAAGCGTGACCCGCAATTTGCGCAAATGATTGAAGCGGCCTGTAAGTATGACAAACCGATTCGGATTGGTGTGAACTGGGGCAGCTTAGATCAAGATCTGCTTGCGAGCATCATGGATAGGAATGCGAGTTTAGAAACACCAAAGACTGCTCAAGAGGTCATGATTGAGGCCTTGATTCAGTCGGCCCTGCAGTCTGCAGAAAAAGCGGTTGAGCTCGGCATGAACCCCAATCAGATATTGCTCTCCTGCAAAGTTAGCAACGTACAGGATTTGGTTGCGGTTTATCGTGATCTTTCACGTCGCTCCGACTATCCCTTGCACTTGGGTTTAACAGAGGCCGGAATGGGTAGCAAGGGCATTGTTTCTTCTACTGCCGCAATGGGTATTCTTTTGCAAGAGGGAATTGGTGACACCATTCGAGTTTCTTTGACGCCAGATCCTGGAGCTCCTCGTGAGAACGAAGTGATTGTGGCCCAAGAGATTTTGCAGACCATGGGTTTGCGTAATTTCACCCCCATGGTGATAGCTTGCCCAGGTTGCGGTAGAACCACCAGTACGACTTTTCAGGAGTTGGCGGCCAATATTCAGTCTTATCTTCGTCAGCAAATGCCCAAGTGGCAGAAAACCCATCCTGGCGTAGAAAATATGAATGTTGCCGTAATGGGATGTATTGTGAACGGGCCTGGAGAAAGCAAGCATGCCAATATTGGCATTTCTTTACCCGGCACCGGCGAAAGCCCGGCAGCCCCTGTTTTCGTTGATGGCATTAAGGTGAAGACCTTGCGTGGCGAGAATATCGTTGAAGAGTTTCAAGTGATTGTTAATGACTATGTCGAACAGAATTACGCCGCAAAATGACCGAAGATAACAATAAGAAGACCGAAAAGATTCAAAAGATTAATGGCGTAAGGGGTATGAACGACCTTTTGCCAGCAGAGGCTTTGCAATGGGCGCATCTTGAGCATGCCTTACGCGATCTCACGCGTGCTTATGGCTATGAATTTTTGCGCACGCCGATTGTTGAAGCTACTGCAGTGTTTCAACGGGGCATCGGTGAGGTGACCGATATTGTTGAAAAAGAAATGTATTCCTTTGAGGATCGCCTCAATGGGGAGCAACTCACGCTTCGTCCAGAAGGCACTGCTGCCGTGGTACGCGCCGTGATTGAAAATAATTTGCTGTACGAAGGACCAAAACGCCTTTGGTATACCGGACCGATGTTTCGACATGAGCGTCCGCAACGTGGCCGCTATCGCCAGTTCCATCAGTTCGGTATCGAAGCCATGGGGTTTGCCGGGCCAGATATTGACGCAGAAATCATCTTGATGGGTCAGCGTCTTTGGGATGAGCTTGGTTTAAAGGGTGTGCGCTTAGAAATCAATTCACTAGGTCAGGCTGATGAGCGTACTCAGCATCGTACTGCCTTGGTCAAGTATTTTGAACAACATGCTGCGCAATTGGATGAAGATTCACAGCGTAGGCTGACGACCAATCCCTTGCGTATTTTGGATTCTAAAAATCCAGCCATGCAGGCTATGATTGAAGGCGCTCCAAAACTATTGGATTTTTTGGGGGTAGAGTCGCTCCAACATTTCAACGCAGTTCAGACTTTGCTAAAAGCCAACAACATTCCCTGTAAAATTAATCCTCGCTTGGTGCGTGGCTTGGATTACTACAATCTCACAGTGTTTGAGTGGGTGACAGATGAGCTTGGTGCGCAAGGCACGATTGCCGGTGGCGGACGCTACGATCCATTGATTGAACGCATGGGCGGTAAATCAGCCCCTGCATGTGGTTGGGCAATGGGCATGGAACGTGTTTTAGAGTTGATGAAAGTTTCAGGATCGCTGCCAGAGTCGCAGCCTCAGTGCGACATATATATCCTGCATCAAGGCGGAGAAACCTTGATAGCGGCCATGATCATTGCCGAACGTTTACGCAGTGCGGGAATTGATGTCGTGCTGTTTTGTCCACCAGATGGTCAATCTGCTAGCTTTAAGTCTCAAATGAAAAAGGCGGATGCAAGCGGTGCGGCTTATGCTGTGATTATTGGCCCTGATGAACTCGCTCGGAATGAAGCTCAAATTAAGGACCTGCGTGGCAGTGGTGAGCAGCAAGCTGTAGCATTCGATCAAGTGCTTGAAGCAGTGATTGATGCCTTAGTTGGTTCCTCCGAATAGAATTACCCTATAACGATATTTATGAGCTTGGATTGATATGCCTTTAGACCTTGAAGAACAAGAACAGTTAGATCAACTGAAAGTATTTTGGCAAAAATACCGCAATCTCATTACAGGGGTTCTGACTGTTGCCTTACTGGGATATGCCACTTACAGCGGATATCAGTGGTGGCGCAATAGTCAAGCTGCTGAGGCTTCCAAGCTTTATGAAACCATGGTTGAAGCAATTGGTAAGGGTGATAAAGATCAAACCTTGCGTGCTGCCGATGACTTGCAAAAACAATTTGCGCGTACCCCTTATGCAGCGATGTCGAGTTTAGTTGCCGCTAAGATTACCGCAGAAAATGGCGATGTTCCTAAGGCAATCGACTATTTGCGTTGGGTTGCTGCTAATGCATCTAACGATGGCTATCTTGCCCTCGGTAAGTTGCGCTTAGTCTCTCAATTAATAGAGCGCGGTACCGAGAAGGATATGGCAGAAGCAGATGTGATCTTAAAAGATAAGCCTATTAGCGGTTACGAGCCTTTGTGGTTAGAGCGCCGCGGTGATTGGTATTTGGCGCAGAAGAAAATCTCTGAAGCACGCGCCAGCTATCAAGAGGCTTGGAAAAAATTAGACCAAGCGAAAGAATTTCCAGAAGAGGCGCGCCGCTTGTTAAAGGTAAAACTGGCTGCAGTTGGGGGAATTGCTCAGTGATGGTTCAAACCCGACGCATCGTCAAGTCACTCGCCAGATCTTTATTGATCAGCTCTCTGGCAATAGCCTTAGTGGCTTGCTCTGGTAGCTCGCGCGTCCGCAAACCCGCTGAGCTTGTAGCAGTTACCAATCAATTTGATATGGTTCCCGTGTGGTCAACCAGCGTTGGCTCATCTGAGCCTTTTAACTTTCATCCTGTGGTGGCTGGCGATGCTGTCTATGCCGCCTCTCATCGTGGCAATTTAGTCAAAATGGATTTGGCTAGCGGTAATAAGATTTGGGAAGTTTCTGTACCGGAGCGTATTACTGTTGGCCCTGGATCTGATGGGCGCATTACTGTAGTCGTGACTACAAAAGGCACTGTGTATGCCTATGATGACACTGGTAAGCCGGCATGGAATGTTAATCTGGGCAGTGAAGTGCTCACAGAGCCTGTTGTGGCCGGTGGTTTGGTCATTATTCGTGCCTTGGATAACCGTTTCATTGGTTTAGATTCTCAGACTGGTGTGCGTAAATGGACTTATCAACGTCAACAATCGGCGCTCTCTTTGCGGGTGGACTATGGCATGTTGGCTATTAACAATGAGGTGATTGTGACGGGTTTTGCTGGGGGACGATTTGGCATGATCTCGATTGCGAACGGTGGTTTGATTTGGGAAACCCCGCTTTCCTTTCCTAAAGGATTTTCTGAGATCGAACGCTTAAATGACGTTACCGCAAAACCCAGCCTTGCAGGCGAAACTCTGTGCGCTGTGTCCTATCAAGGGCGCATTGGTTGTGGCCAAGCCCGCACTGGTGCTGTGACTTGGTTTAAGGATTTTTCAAGCTTTACTGGTACCGCCCAGGGTTCAGAGATGGTTTTTGCCGCTAACGAAAAATCCCATGTCACGGCATTTACCACCAAAGAGGGTACGCAAGTTTGGGAAAACACTAAGCTCACTTTCAGGGATGTTGGAGAGCCGTTGGCTGTGGGTAGAGTGTTGCTCATGGGAGACGCTGAAGGTTATGTACATGCTTTTTCACAAGCGGATGGCGAGTTGGTTGCACGCATTCGTCATGACAGTAGCCCAGTTACTGCAGCCCCCATTGCTGTAAATGGACTCATCTTGATTGAATCTCAAGGTGGCAAACTCGCGGCGTATCGTCCCAAATGAATCCAGTCATCACCATTGTTGGTCGTCCAAATGTTGGGAAGTCGACACTCTTTAATCGTTTAACACGTTCTCGCGATGCCTTGGTGGCCGATTTTTCTGGCCTCACGAGAGACCGCCACTACGGCAAAGGCCGCATTGGTGAGCGCGCTTTTATTTGCGTAGACACTGGCGGCTTTGAGCCAGTAGCCAAGACCGGCATCGTTGCCGAGATGGCTAAACAAACTAAGCAAGCAGTCGCTGAATCGGATGTGGTGATCTTCTTGGTAGATGGTCGTTTGGGAATGGCGCCGCAAGACCGTGTGATCGCTGATTTCTTGCGCAAGACCGGTCGCCCCATTATTTTGGCCGTCAACAAAACTGAAGGCATGCAAGCTGGCATTGTGACCGCCGATTTTCATGAGTTAGGTTTAGGTGAGCCTTTCCCTATTTCCTCTGCGCATGGTGATGGTGTACGAGGCTTGATCGATGATGCATTAGATTCCTTAGGCATTGCAGAGCCAGTTGAAGAGGATTTGATCAACGACCCCAATCGTCCCATGAAGATTGCTGTGGTTGGGCGCCCTAACGTTGGAAAATCTACACTGATCAATAAGTTAATCGGTGAAGAGCGGGTCATTGCATTTGATATGCCAGGCACAACCCGTGATGCGATTGAGGTGCCATTTGAGCGCAACGGTAAACCCTATGTCTTAGTCGATACAGCGGGCTTACGTCGTCGCGGAAAAGTATTTGAGGCAATTGAAAAATTCTCGGTTGTTAAAACCTTACAAGCAATTGCAGATTGCAATGTAGTGATCTTGATGTTGGATGCCCAACAAGATATTTCAGAGCAAGATGCCCATATCGCTGGATTTATTGTTGAAGCCGGACGGGCGTTGGTTGTCGCTGTCAATAAATGGGATGGTATTGATCATTACGTTAAAGAGCGCGCGCGTTTAGAGATCGCGCAAAAATTACGTTTTCTGGATTTTGCAAACGTTCATCCGATTTCTGCCAAAAAAGGAACGGGCCTAAAAGAGCTCTTTAAAGATGTCGATGCGGCTTATGCTGCAGCAATGGCTAAATTACCAACACCCCGTTTAACCCGAATTTTGCAAGAGGCGATTGAGCATCAACAACCAAAGCGCGTTGGTATGGGTCGTCCAAAATTGCGGTATGCACACCAAGGGGGCATGAATCCTCCTATTGTGGTGATTCATGGCACTTCTTTGAGTGGTGTAACTGATAGCTATAAACGATACTTAGAGGGTCGCTTTAGAGATGTCTTTCAATTGCGTGGTACGCCATTACGCATTCAGATGAATACCGCTAAAAACCCCTATGTCGATGCAGATAAAAGCAAAAAAGGTAAAAAGTAGACGTTTTTTTATTCATTAGGATAAGATTTCACTATGAGTGGTAAAGCAGGTGTTGCACCCCATTAAAAAAGCAAGACTCCCTAACAACAAAATGAATAAGGAGCAGTATGAATAACAAAACAATCCAATTACTTCAGGATCCCTTTCTGAATACCTTGCGTAAAGAGCATGTGCCCGTATCCATTTATTTGGTTAATGGGATTAAGCTTCAAGGCAATATTGAGTCCTTTGACCAGTACGTTGTGCTCTTACGCAATACCGTGACGCAGATGGTCTACAAGCATGCCATTTCTACAATCGTGCCAGCGCGCGCGGTTGAGTTCCGCTTGGAAGAAGCTAGCCCTGTATAAAACTGGTGTAGATGCGGCGCGCGCGGTTCTGGTTGGGGTTGATACCGGACGCGAAGATTTTGCAGATAGCATGGCTGAGCTCAGCCTTTTGGCTGAAAGTGCTGGATCTATTCCTGCTACTTCTGTCATTGCCCGCAAAGGCAGAACCGATCCCGCATTATTCATTGGATCCGGTAAGGCGAATGAGCTAAAGAGGGCTATGGAGGAGTCTGGTGCCGAATTAGCCATTTTCAATAATCCTCTGTCTCCAACCCAACAAAGAAATTTAGAACGTCATATCGGCTTTCATGTGATGGACCGCACCGGTCTGATTCTGGATATTTTCAGCCAGAGGGCGCAAAGCCATATTGGTAAAACTCAGGTTGAATTAGCCCAAGTGCGTTATCGAATGTCCCGGTTGGTCAGGGCATGGAGTCACTTAGAGCGACAACGCGGCGGTATTGGTGTGCGTGGCGGACCTGGTGAGACTCAAATGGAGCTAGATCGCCGGATGTTGGCAAGCAAAGCCAAGCGTCTCGAGAATGAACTGGAGAAGCTCCAACGTCAGCAAAGAACACAAAGGCGGGCCCGTAATCGTAAGGATGTCTTTTCAGTCTCATTGGTTGGCTATACCAATGCAGGTAAATCCACCTTATTTAACGCCTTAACCAAGGCGGGTACCTATGCGGCCGATCAACTCTTCGCAACACTAGATACCACCTCCAGAAAAGTCCATTTAGAGGGTGTTGGATCGATTGTGGTCTCAGACACCGTTGGATTTATTCGAGATCTACCTCATCAGCTGGTCGAGGCTTTTAGAGCCACTCTGGACGAAACCATCCATGCTGACCTAATTTTGCATGTCATTGATGCCTGCAGCCCGGTGTCACGGGAGCAAAAAGCGGAAGTAGAGGCTGTTTTACAAGAAATTGGGGCGGATGACATCCCCTGCATTGAAGTGATGAATAAGATCGACCAAATGCCCCAGACCTTCATTAAAGGGGCTGTTTTAGAGCGTGATGCACAGGGCTTTCCAAACCAGGTTTTCCTGTCAGCCAAGACAGGCTTAGGACTTGATTTAATGCGTCTAATACTGGCTGAATGCTCACAAATGACTGATAGAATAAGGGTCGAGCACAACCGAGCCAAGAAGCAATTGGCTCCTGATGAGTTTTTAGCCCCTTTACCCGAACGACCAGAATCTTCAGAATTTAATTCAATCCCAAATCGAAGCTATACACCTCATGATGCGTAAATTTCTTGGCCTGTTTTCGGTTTCTGATCCCAATAAGGGGTCAAAAGATCCTCAAGCTACCTCAGGTGAGCAGGGAGAGGAGCAATCTCCAAAAGTAGATCCAACAACGCCTAGTCAAGTCCAGAATCCTCAAGAAAAGCCAGATGGCCCACCAGATCTTGATGAGTTGTGGCGTGATTTCAATGACCGTATAGCGGGAATTTTTGGCGGCAAGAAAAGACCTGGCGCCAGTGCTAGCAAACCAAGCAAACCATCGAATAGCACTGATATTCCTCAGCCTGAAGATCGTGTCCGCAATACTGGCGGCGGTAACGGTGGAGGAGATCACTCGTTTCAGTTTCAGTTCAGCAATCCCTTTGGATCGAAAGCTAGCGTTTTATTCATTGCGGCGGGGATTTTTGTTATTTGGATTTGTAGTGGATTTTTTATGATTCAAGAAGGTCAGGCAGGGGTTATTTTGACTTTCGGAAAATATGACTACACCGCTAAGCCTGGAATTAACTGGCGTATGCCATGGCCTATTCAGTCACAAGAGCTTGTAAATCTATCCGGCGTGCGTTCGGTTGAAGTTGGTCGGCCTGTTTTAATTAAAGAGACCAATCAAAAAGATTCTTCCATGTTGACTGAGGACGAAAACATCATTGATGTGCGTTTTGCGGTCCAGTACCGATTGAAAGATCCAGCGGATTATTTATTTAATAACCGCGACCCAGATTTGGCAGTGGTTCAGGCAGCAGAGTCTGCTGTTCGTGAGATCGTTGCTCGTAGCAAAATGGATACTGTGCTGTATGAGGGGCGTGAAAAAATTGCTATTGATTTGGCAAGCTCAATTCAGAAAATTCTGGATAGTTATCAGTCGGGTATTTTTGTTACGAGCGTGACCGTACAAAACGTTCAGCCACCTGAACAAGTGCAGGCTGCCTTTGATGATGCTGTGAAGGCCGGTCAAGATCAAGAGCGCCTTAAGAGCGAAGGTCAAGCCTATGCTAATGACATTATTCCGCGTGCCAAAGGAACTGCTGCCCGCTTGATTCAGGAGGCAGAGGGTTATAAGGCTAGAGTAGCTGCAACCGCAGAGGGTGATGCTACTCGGTTTAAACAAATTTTGGTTGAGTACTCCAAGGCTCCCCAGGTCACAAAGGATCGCATGTATATCGATACGATGCGAGATATGTATAACAATGTGACTAAGATTTTGGTGGACACTACTAAGAGTAATAGCTTGCTCTATTTGCCGCTCGATAAAATTGTTGCTCAAGTCAGTGCAGAAAGTGCTCAGGCTGCAAATACTCAGGTCAATCAAGCCACACCAACAGGGTCGGTTTCCGTTGGCGGTGCCACTGGTAATCCATCGGCACCCCTTCCTGCGCCCAATGCAGTAAATGGATCGGCCAGCACATCAATGCCCGCAATCAATAGTAGCGCTTCTGATAAGCGTGACTCCCTCCGAAGTCGTGATCGGGAGTCTAGATAATGAATATGAATCGTCTCATTGTTGGACTCATTGCGCTCATCGCATTTGTCTATGTTCTTTCATCAAGTGTTTTCATTGTCGATCAACGAAAATTTGCCGTGGTCTTTTCCTTTGGTCAGATCGTTCGTGTAATTGATAAGCCGGGCTTACAGATTAAATATCCTGCTCCATTTGAGAATGTCCGCTTTTTTGATCGGCGCATTTTGACGATTGATAACCCTGAAGCCGAACGCTTTATTACGGCCGAGAAAAAGAATCTGTTAGTCGATTCTTATGTAAAGTGGAGAATTGTTGACCCACGTAAATTCTTCATTAGCTTTAAGGGGGACGAACGATTGGCTGAGGATCGTTTAACCCAGCTCATTCGTTCTGCCTTAAATGAAGAGTTCACCAAACGCACCGTACGCGAACTCATTTCTGATCAGCGCGAGCAGGTGATGCAGGGGATTCGTAAAAAGGTTGCTGATGATGCATCTGAGATCGGTGTAGAAATAGTGGATGTGCGACTTAAGCGCGTTGACCTTCTCGCAGAAATTAGTGATTCGGTATATCGCCGCATGGAAGCAGAGCGCAAGCGCGTTGCGAACGAGTTACGTTCTACTGGAGCTGCTGAATCTGACAAGATACGCGCTAACGCGGAGCGGCAGCGGGATACTATATTGGCTGAAGCCTATCGTGATGCGCAGAAGATTAAAGGCGCCGGCGATGCAAAGGCGACTGCATTGTATGCAGAAGCTTTTGGTCGCGACCCCCAATTTGCACAGTTTTATCAAAGCCTTGAGGCCTATCGGAGTTCTTTCAAAGACAAGAAAGACATGATGGTGATTGAACCCAATGGCGAGTTCTTTAAGTTCTTGCACAAAAAATAAGCGAAAGTGAATAATCTAGATCATGAATCGTTGGTTACTTCCTGAGGATATTGCTGATGTATTGCCAGCCGAGGCTCGTAAGGTAGAGACTCTGCGTCGTGCCATCTTGGATTTATATCAATCTTATGGATATGAGTTAGTTGCGCCGCCCATTCTTGAGTTCCTAGATTCTTTATTGACTGGGACTGGGTCCGACCTCAACTTACAAACCTTTAAATTGGTAGACCAATTATCTGGCCGTACTTTGGGTTTGCGTGCGGATATGACTCCACAAGTTGCCCGTATTGATGCGCACTTGTTAAATCGTGCTGGCGTTACTCGCCTTTGTTATGCTGGCTCAGTTGCCCATGCTCGCACTCCAGTCGGCAGCTCAGCGCGTGAAGAGCTGCAGTTGGGCGCAGAGATTTATGGTTGTGCTACCTGGGAAGCTGACTTTGAGGCTATCACACTGTTGTTAAAGACCTTGAGCTTAGCCAGTGTCGATAAGATATATCTAGATCTGTCACACGCTGGTATTTTGGCGGGCATTTTGGATGATCAAAATCTGAGCCAATCTGAGATTGAGACTCTCTATGGATTATTGCAAAGCAAGGATCGCCCCCGTCTGAGCGTTTGGGCAAAATCTCTCAGTCCTGAGATTGCTCAAGCCTTGCTTGCGTTGACAGAGCTCAACGGATCATGTGGTGCGGTTCTAAGCAAGGCAAAACAGATACTGCCTAAACACCCGTTGATTGATGAAGCCTTGGCTCAATTAAGTCACCTAGTAACGGCTTCCGAAAGTCTTTCTAAGGGACTAGAGCTTAGTATCGATTTGGCGGATTTACGCGGCTATCAATATCACAGCGGTGTGATGTTTGCCGCTTATGTTGATAAACTTCCTCAGCCTATTGCCCGCGGCGGACGTTATGATCACGTTGGCCAAGCTTTTGGACGCTCACGCCCAGCGACTGGCTTTTCACTGGACTTATTGACCTTGGCCAATCTATCTCCTACGGCTAATCGCAAGCCTGCCATTTTGGCTCCTTGGATTGTTGATGCAAATTTAGCGCAAGTGATTGCAAGTCTGCGTGCAGATGGAGAGGTGGTAATTCAGGTCATGCCCGGTGATCAAGCGCAATCTGCAGAATATATGTGTGACCGCGAGTTACGTAAGCAAGGCAACACTTGGGAAGTGAAAGTGAAGTAAGGCAATACCAGTGCATTAAACCTATTTCGTCATTATCTTTTTGGATTTTATTATGTCTTCAAAGCAGCAAACATCTGGTCGTAACGTCGTTGTCATCGGCACCCAATGGGGTGATGAGGGTAAAGGTAAGGTTGTTGACTGGTTAACCGATCATGCGCAAGCAGTCGTGCGTTTTCAGGGTGGACATAATGCTGGCCACACACTCATTATTGGTGACAAGAAAACTATCTTGCGCTTGATTCCCTCTGGAATCATGCACAAGGAAGTGATTTGCTATATCGGTAATGGCGTAGTGCTTTCGCCCGAGGCACTCTTTAAAGAGATAGGTGAACTTGAGGCCGCTGGCTTGGATGTTCAAAGTCGTCTGAAGATTTCTGAGGCGACTACCTTGATCCTGCCTTATCACGTTGCAATTGATCATGCGCGTGAGAAGAAGCGTGGCGAAGCCAAGATCGGAACCACTGGCCGAGGCATTGGGCCCGCCTACGAAGATAAAGTCGCGCGTCGCGCATTGCGGGTACAGGATTTGTTTTATCCAGAAAAGTTTGCTGCACAGTTGCGTGAAAATCTTGAATATCATAATTTCATGCTAAGCAACTACTATGGCGCAGAAGCTGTGAATTATGAAAAGACCTTGGCGGAGGCGATGTCCTATGCTGAGCGCTTAAAGCCCATGGTGGTTGATGTGTCTAGCGCCTTATATGCTGCAGAGCAAGCTGGCCAAAATCTCTTGTTTGAAGGTGCTCAAGGCACGTTACTGGATATCGACCATGGCACTTATCCCTATGTCACATCTAGTAATTGCGTAGCGGGTAATGCTGCTGCAGGATCGGGTGTTGGACCTGATTCCTTGCAATATATTTTGGGTATTACCAAGGCCTATTGCACTCGTGTTGGTGCAGGGCCTTTCCCAAGCGAGCTCTATGATCACGATAATCCGGCTCGTCAAGACCCCATTGGAGTGCGTTTGGCTGAAGTGGGCAAAGAGTTCGGCTCTGTTACAGGACGTCCTCGCCGTACAGGTTGGTTAGATGCTGCAGCATTGAAACGCTCCATCCAAATTAATGGACTATCTGGATTGTGTATTACTAAGTTGGATGTTCTTGATGGTCTTAAAACAATTCGCCTGTGTGTTGGTTATTTTCTCGACGGTCAAAAACTGGATGTATTGCCACGGGGGGCAGAGTCGGTTTCTCGTTGTGAGCCTATATATGAAGATTTTCCAGGCTGGCAAGGTACCACCTTTGGTATCCGGGAGTGGGATAAGTTACCAGTAGAGGCCCAAACGTTCTTGCGCCGGATTGAAGAGGTGGCTGGTAAACCGATCGCGATGGTTTCGACTGGTCCAGAGCGCGATGAAACCATTCTGCTCCAGCATCCTTTTCAAGATTGATGCAAAATATTGAGCTAATTTTATTTAACATTCGCAAGGTTTTTATCATGACTGCACGTACTACCTCTAATGGTCTGCAAGTAGCTACCCCTTTATATCGCTTTATTGAGGAACAGGTTCTCCCCGGAACCGGCATAAAGAGCGCTGATTTCTGGAAAGGTTTTGCAGAAATCGTTACCGATTTAACACCCAAGAATGAGGCGTTGCTTGCGAAGCGGGATCACCTGCAAGTTACCCTTGATGAGTGGCACAAAGCTCATCCTGGCCCAATCAAAGATATGCCTGCGTATCGCCAGTATTTAAAAGAAATTGGATATCTAGATGAGGTCCCTGGAAAAGTATTGGGAACAACCAAAAACGTTGATGATGAATTAGCACTACAAGCTGGACCGCAGTTGGTTGTGCCGGTCTTGAATGCGCGCTATGCGCTCAATGCCGCTAACGCCCGCTGGGGATCTTTGTACGATGCCCTGTATGGAACGGATGTTCTATCTGAAGAGGATGGTGCAACTAAGTCTGGGGCATACAACCCAATTCGTGGCGCTAAGGTAGTTGCTTATGCACGTAATTTCTTAGATCAAGCCGCACCCCTGGCAAAAGGTTCGCATCGCGATTCAGTAACGTATAGCGTCGTTGCAAACAAACTCTCCATCAAACTGAAAGATGGTAGCAGCACTGGACTGGCAGATGAAAAGCAATTTGTTGGCTATCAAGGTGAGGCTACCGCGCCATCATCTGTGTTGCTCTGTAACAATGGTATCCACATTGATATTGAAATTGATCGCAGCAAGACCATTGGAGCGAGCGACCCTGCTGGGGTAAACGACCTCGTTCTAGAAGCGGCCTTATCAACGATTTTGGACCTAGAAGATTCCATTGCTGCCGTAGATGGTGATGATAAGGTTCTCGCTTATCAAAATTGGCTAGGTATTCTGAAAGGCACTCTCGTCGAAGAGGTTAATAAAGGGGGCAAGACCTTTACGCGCTCGCTGAATCCTGATCGTAAATATCACGCGGGAATCGGCGCAGTGAATGCACAAGATGGCATCGTGACATTGCATGGTCGCTCATTGCTATTTCTGCGTAACGTTGGGCACTTGATGACCAACCCAGCCATCATTACCAGCGATGGTAAAGAGATCTACGAGGGCATTTTGGATGCCGTTGTGACGGTCTTGATCGCTTTGCATGACATCAATCGCCCAATGACTCAAGCTATTGGCAATACCCGTAAAGGCTCTGTATATATTGTTAAACCCAAAATGCACAGTCCCGAAGAGGTTGCCTTTGCAGGAGAGCTATTTGCTAGGGTGGAGAAATTACTTGGACTGCCAGCCGATACTGTCAAGTTGGGCATTATGGACGAAGAGCGTCGTATGAGCGCCAATATCAAAGCCGCAATTGCTGCCGCTGGAGCGCGCGTTGCCTTTATTAATACTGGTTTCTTAGACCGCACTGGCGATGAAATGCATACATCAATGCATGCTGGTCCAATGATGCGCAAAGGGGATATGAAAACCAGTAAATGGTTATCAGCCTATGAGCGTCGCAATGTGTTTGCAGGTTTAGATTGTGGTTTACGCGGTCGTGCACAAATTGGTAAAGGTATGTGGGCAATGCCTGATCTCATGAAGGCCATGCTTGAGCAAAAAATTGTTCACCCTAAGGCTGGCGCTAATACCGCTTGGGTGCCATCGCCAACTGCAGCAACTTTGCATGCGCTTCACTATCACCAAGTGAATGTTGCTGAAATCCAAAAAGAAATGGAAAAATTAGATGGCGCAGCAGAGGCTGAGGCGCTGATGAATGATCTCTTAGCGATCCCAGTGGTTGAAAAAGCCAACTGGTCCAAAGAAGAAATTGCGCAAGAACTGGATAACAACTGTCAAGGTATCCTAGGTTATGTGGTTCGTTGGATTGATCAAGGCGTTGGTTGCTCTAAGGTTCCCGATATCCACAATGTGGGTTTAATGGAGGATCGCGCAACCTTACGTATTTCCAGTCAGCACATCGCAAATTGGCTGCTCCATGGCATCGTTACTGAAGCGCAAGTCAACGAGACATTGCAGCGCATGGCTAAAGTAGTAGATGGTCAGAATGCTGGCGATCCCCTGTATAAGCCTATGATGCCTAACTATCAAGATTCGTATGCCTATAAAGCTGCCAGTGATTTGATCTTTAAGGGTCTTGAACAGCCTAATGGATATACCGAGCCACTGCTACATGCTTGGCGCCAAGTGGTGAAGCAGGCTGCTGCGAAGTAATTTGTATAGCGCCAATCAAAATGGATTTGTCGAGAGGCAAGTCCATTTTTTATTGGCTTAACCATTCGATATGTTTAGCTTTCTAAATCTTTTCTCTCGCTCGGCTAGTCAGTTAGGGTTTCAATTTGATGATGGCGGAAGATCTGCGTCTGGATTTCAGGGTGGGGCGGGTGATTGTGTGGTGAGGGCCATCGCTATTGCTGCTAATCTGCCGTATACCCAGGTTTATGAGGACCTTGGGGCAGCTAATTTTGCCTATGCTGAGTTGAGAAATGACCGCCTTGCTAAAAGACTTCACCAATCTGGACCCTCCCCAAGAAACGGCAATCACCGCAAAGTCTTTCATGACTACATTATTGGTTTAGGTTTTGATTGGGTGCCAACGATGAAGCTTGGAGGTGGCTGCCAAGTCCACCTCAGGGCAGATGAGCTTCCTGCTGGTATTTTGATTGCTCGGATCTCAAAACACTTAACAACGGTCATCAATGGGACGATTCACGATACGCACAACCCATCCAGAGGCGGAAAACGCTGTGTATATGGCTACTACATCAAAACTTAAAGTAAGTTCTTCAGAATTAAAAAACTATAAATTTAAGCAAAAAAGCTCAATAAAGGCTAACAAACTCCTATTTAAGGATTATTTTTCTGTTGATTGTTTTTTAATGGAGTGCTTTAAATGGGTGGCTTGCTTGTAGAGGGCGGTCATACCAATCATGACTGAGGTGGTCCAAGCTAAGGAAAAAAGACCCGTAAAAGCAATGAAAAAAGCGATGCTTTTCCATCCCTCAGGAAGGACGTCCTGGATGAAGCCTATCGTCGTGTAGCAACTACCAGAAAAGAGGATTGCCTGGGTGGCATTCGGAATCAGATTTAGCCAAAGTAGGATGCCTGACCACATAAAAATCTCAGAAATATGCACCAGAGCAAAAAGAATAAAGGCCACATAGAAGTGAAAAAAAATTCGGTTGTACTGTTTATGCGTCAGATTCTGTTGCGTAAGACGTTCAAAGCGTATCACGATATGGTTCAGTGTGCTTCCATGGAATACCAAGATGATGGTCAGACCAATGATTCCGCAAATAATATCAATGAATAGAAAGATTAGCGAAAAACCGCTTGGGGTGGGGAGTGTGACTGGCATGTGACCGAGTTCAGAGTAGGGGGTTATTAAGATTGAGCTGTGATATTAACTCAATGCACAATCAGGCGCTAGCGTGGATAATGGCATCCTCCCGACCTTTTACACTGCTGACTCCACTTTGAGCTCTATTCGCACCCCATCGCAAGAACGTTTTCTATTGCTGTCCTTGGCGGGAATACAGTTCACCCATATTTTGGATTTCATGATCATGATGCCTTTGGGACCTGAATTTATCAGAGTCTTAGACATTAATACTCATCAGTTTGGTCTGCTGCTCTCCTCTTATACTTTTGCAGCCGCTGCTGCTGGTATTTTCGCAACCTACTATATTGACCGCTTTGAGCGTCGCCAGCTCCTATTGAGTTTATATGCTTGCTTTATCATTGCGACCTTGGCGTGTGGGCTTGCGCCAAACTATCACACCTTATTTATTGCACGCGCCTGTGCCGGTGCATTCGGTGGCATCTTGGGCTCCTTAGTGCAAACAATTGTCGCTGACTCTATTCCCTTCGAGCGTCGAGGCAAAGCCTTGGGGACAGTTATGGCAGCTTTTTCTGTATCGAGCGTAGTTGGTGTTCCCTTGAGTTTATTTTTGGCCAACCATATCTCCTACTTAGGTTGGCGTGCCCCGTTTATTTTTATCGCCTTAGTTTCAACGCTGATTTTATGGATAGCCTATCGCAACATCCCGAAAATAGTTGGTCACCTTGGTCATGTGCACGAGGGTAGTCGTTTTAGGCAAATTTATGAGATCGCAATCGCCCATCATCATCTTCGGGCATTCCTCTTTATTGCTCTGATCATGATCACTGGTTTTTCGGTGATTCCTTATATTGCTCTCTACCTCACCTCAAATGTGGGCGTTGATAATGGCTACATCTCGCTCATTTATCTTTGTGGTGGGATTGCCACTCTCATGAGTTCTCGTTATATAGGCCACTTAGCGGACCGTTATGGCAAGGTAAGGGTCTTTAAGGGTTTAGCCATTGTGAGTCTGATACCCATATTGATCACGACCAATCTAACCCCCGTCCCGTTATGGGTGGTATTGGTTAATCAAACTGCCTTCTTTATTTTGATTTCTGGCCGTATGATTCCAGCGATGGCGATGGTAAGCCAGGTAGTAGAGGCTAAAATTAGGGGTACCTTTATGAGCCTGATCGGCTCAGTACAGATGCTAGCTTCTGGGATTGCATCGGTTGCTGCTGGAGCAATTGTGACGATTGGTGCAGATGGCAAGATGCAGCACTATAACCTGGTTGGTTATAGCGCAGTTTTTTGTGGTTTGCTGACCTTTTGGTTAGTGGGATATATTCACACTAACCAAAAGACCTCATAAGAGAATATTTACTAAACTAATTGAATCAGGTGAGCTCGATGATGACCTATAACAGACCGGATGGAGAATCTGTTCATGCCTACTTAGCCGAACCCCAAAATAAAACCAATGCACCTGGCATTATCGTGATTCAGGAGTGGTGGGGTCTCAATGATCAAATCAAAGGTGTTGCAGATCAATTGGCGCAAGCGGGCTATCGTGCATTGGTCCCTGACTTATATCGCGGTAAGCTAGCCCTAGAAGCTAATGAGGCGGAGCATTTGATGAAGGACCTCAATTTTGGTGATGCTGCAGGTCAAGATATTCGTGGTGCCGTGCAATACTTAAAAGCAACTGGTAGTCCAAAAGTGGCAGTGACTGGATTTTGTATGGGTGGTGCATTAACAGTCTTATCAGCATGCAACATACCGGAATTAGATGCTAGCGTTGTTTGGTATGGTTACCCACCTCTGGAGTATGTCGATGCCGCCGCAGTCACCAAGCCCATGATGGCGCACTGGGCATTACATGATGATGCGTTTGCTATTGGGGGCGTTGATCTTT
Organism: Burkholderiaceae bacterium; assembly: GCA_947447945.1. Lineage (GTDB taxonomy): Bacteria > Pseudomonadota > Gammaproteobacteria > Burkholderiales > Burkholderiaceae > Polynucleobacter. Next base: position 2,711 of record CANFLR010000017.1, on the reverse strand, counting down.
TAGAGTCCAAACTCAAAGAGGCTGGTGCTCAACTCGAGTTCTATCGCTATGATGCCAAGCACGCATTTGCTAACGAAGAGGCTGATTCTAGAAATCTCCCATTCTTACAGTATCAAGCTGATGCTGCGAAGCTTGCTTGGACTCGCACAATGGATTTCTTAAAAAAGCAATTACAGCCTTAATTACTATATGCACCTCTTTGCCGAAAATCTCGCTGTAGAAATTTCAAGTTATTACCGTAACCTCGCTTTAGGTCATGGCGTGATTCCAAAAGTGTTTACCTTGGTCAATAGCGATGGTCAGCAGTACCTCTTTTTCATTGACGATCTCGGTATGGAGCAGCAAGAAGAATCTCAATTTTTGGCTTATATCGTGCAGGCACATGATGCGGTTTGTTATGCGCGAGGTACCCTGGTGATACTGGATGAGAAGCAGCAGTTGATTGAGTTTGCAGTGATTGATCGAGACGATGAAGAAGCCATCGTATGTTCGGCAGAGTTAACGCGTGATATGAATGACCGGCCGATTGGCTTGACTGAATTTGTAAAAACGCTAGTAGCCCAGAAGACGATCTTCTTTAGTGGTCTTTTTAAGTCAATAGCACTCTCGGAAGAGAAGATAGAAGACTTCCAAAGTCTTTGGGATGAGATGAAGGGCAAGATCTTGCAAAGGACTATGGATTTATAGTCCTTTGCGATCTTGATTTACCCTTGAGAACTATTAGTTTGTTTTGCTGCGAGATTGCTCAATTAGTCTCAATTCCCAAGGGATGATGACCTTAGTAAAAATGACAGGATCTATCCAGCCTGTAGATTCACGTCCCAAGTGGCCGCCACGAGGGTTAATCCAGGCTTCTTTTGGAATATCGCCACTTCTGAGCAAGAGTTCAGCATCCTGAATCGGGGTTTGGGTATCTTTGGCACCTGCCACTACGAGCATGGGAGCTGTTGGCTTGCCGAGTAAGCCCTGTTTTTTCAATGACATTTCAGGTACTAAACGATAAAGGTCATCAACCGTTTTTGCACCTTCATAAACATAGATAGTGGCAGGGATGTAATCAAATAAATATTCTTTATTGCCGTTCACTTTCGAGGAAATCACGGCCTCAGAAAAGGTAACATCAACGGCTGGAGATTGGGCGACGGCGCCTAGGAGTCGATCTCTCTCGGTAATTGCTAACTTAGCGGACCAATGCGCGCCAAAACTGACGCCAAAAGCAATAATGCGTTTGTTATCAACTTTGGGATGCTTATATAAATAGTCAATTGCAGCGGTGAACATCCGGTCCGCTTTATTGTCGACTTTAATGGGGGCCTGTCCAGTACCAGGACCATCAATTGCTAGAAAGCCAACCCCTTGATTCAGAATCTGAGCATAACTCTCAGCTACTGTTTCTTTTCTGCTATCTAATCCATTGATCGCTAGAATCATTGGTACAGGACCCTTGGCATTTTTAGGAAATCGTAAATACCCCGTAATGAATTTACCTTCGAAGGGAATCTTCACCACTTCGGTTGGAATTTCTTGTGTATTGAGATACTTTATGTAGGCATTAACTGCTTTGTCATAAGAGACAATTTTACCTGGTGAGTTTGGCACCGGAAATTGTCCAAAGTAATATAAGCGCCATGCACGCTTATAGTTCGCTCCGGCCTCTTCTTTGGTTTTGGCATTTGCTGCAAGAGTCATATATTTATCTGCAACGAGACCAAAACCATGGGCCCAATCATCTGGATCCCGAGTGGTAATTTTTGCAAATGCGGCTTCCAGGTCTCCTTGGTCTAGTCCACCTAAAGGATAGGCTCCCCTTTTAACCCGATCGATTGATTCTTCCTTAATCTCATTGATGCTGCGATCAATCACCTGGGCATAACTGCAAATACTGACTGATAGCAGTAGTGAAAATAGGGCCGCCAGCCTTACTAATTGGGCTCTAGTGATAGAAAAAAACATCGTCTTTAGAAATACGCCATTTAATCGCATAACTATCTCCTGAATTTATTATTATTTTGTGACCTAATACTGCACTTATCGTAATCTAATTTCTGTTAATACTCAATTGCACCCATTTTGATTTATGATGTATGCAATAAATATATAAGAATACCTATGAGACATATTCAAAAGATTTTGATTTCCCTTATTTTTTGCATGATTGCGAGCAAAAGTGCATTCAGTGTCGAAGTCTATCCTGACCGACCGGTAAAAATCATTGCCCCTCAAGCGCCTGGTGGTGGAGTTGATATCGTTGGAAGAATTATTGCCAATCAATTACGTATTGCTATGGGCCAATCCTTTTTAATTGATAACCAGGCTGGAGCAGGTGGTGCCATTGCAGCAAAAATGACTTCAAGGGCTGCTCCTGATGGCTACACATTAATGATTGGCTATGTAGCAACTCACGGCACCAATCCAGCAGTTAAGAAAAATATTTATGATCCAATAAAAGACTTCACTGCTATTGGGATGATTGGCGGTACACCGAATGTTCTCGTAGTTTCGAAATCTGTACCTGTAGCCACCTTACAAGAATTTGTAGCCTACGCAAAAGCAAACCCTACCAAAGTAGATTACGGAACATCAGGTGTTGGTACATTAAATCATTTGTTAATGGAAGAATTTAAGTCTGTGTCTGGCGTCCCCAGTATGGCTGTGCCTTATAAGAGTATCGGACAAGCATTTACAGATTCTATCGGCGGTCAAATTCAGGT
>CANFLR010000016.1 GCA_947447945.1 Burkholderiaceae bacterium | reverse complement strand
TTTTCTTTGGCAAACAATTGAGAGCGCTCATCAGAGGCGCCGCATACTGGGCAAACTCTAGAGATCTTGAGGGGCATTGATGGATTTGCGCTCATGATTTAAATTGACTCTCTCATTTTTCCATCAGGGAGCAGTTCGACAGATTTGCCATTGCGGATCAAGGCAGAACGAATCAATCTTGGACGCCCTTTTACTTCCAACATGATTTTTGCCACATATTCACCGACTACGCCAATAGCGAATAAATTAAACGACCCAAAAATCAAAATAGCAATTAATAAAGTGGTGGCGCCCTTTGGAGCAATATCTGGGAAGAAGATTTTGAGAACAGCAGCAACCGTCGCAATCAGAACAGAAATGATCAAGGCAACAATACCCACTGAAGTCAGCATGGTTAATGGGGCATTGCTGAAAGAGAAGATACCGCGTTTCGCCCACTCAATATTCTTAAAAAAACTATTCGTGGTCACGCCAAACATACGCTCAGGTCGAACATAATCAACACCAACCTGCTTAAAGCCGACATAAGCCCTCAAGCCACGCATAAATAAATCACGCTCATTGCACTGCAGTAGCCAGCCCACCGCTCTGCGATCCATTAAAGAAAAATCACCGGCATCATGAGGAATGCTGACATAGCTAAATGCAGCGAATACTCGGTAAAAAGCTTTGTAGAGCAAACCCCAGTACCAAGGCATTTCTCTTTTAACCCTGCGCCCATAAACAATGTCGAAGCCTTCGGCCCAGCGCTGATGGAATTGCTCAATTAATTCAGGGGGATCTTGCAGATCGCCATCCAAGAGAACGACGCTATTCATGGTAGCCAACTCCATACCACTTCTAAATGCCATCTGGGAGCCAAAGTTTCTGGAATGACTAATGCCGATAACATGGGGATCTCTTGCTGAGATTTCTTCAATCACTTGAGCGCAGTTATCTGGGCTGCAGTCATTAACAAAAATAATCTCATACTCAATCTTGAGCTTCTTAAAGGTATCGGTAAGGCGTTGGTACATATAAGGAATGGCCTGGGCATCCTTATAGCAGGCAATAATGGCGCTCACACTCAGATTCTTTTCTGGATTATTTTTCTTACTATGGGTAAAGAAATCATTCTCAGTTAAATCTTTTACCCAATCTTGAGTGAGTAGCAGCCCCTGCTCTAGAGAAATCTGCGCCTTCCAACCCAGTACTTGCTCAGCTTTACTAGAATTTGAGTACCAATCCGGCAAATCCCAAGAACGTCCTTGCATGCTGCCAAATTGCGGCTCAGCAATTACTGAAAAGCTTGACTTTAATGTCTCTGCCAACTCTCCAATAGTCGTTTTTTGACTGCTACCAATATTAAATATCTCACCATGCAAGTTGGGATTCATCTGCGCTGCACTCATAATGAAAGCAGCACAAACATCATCTACATAAACAAAGTCTCTCGAGGTTCTGGCATCCACAAATGGTGGCAATTTACCCTCAATTGCATGCTTTAAAGCATTCGGAATTAAGCGGGAAGTATCTTCTAGGGGGCCATAGACAGAGTACAGGCGCAAGTGTGCACAAGGGAAGCGAAGTTGCTTACCCATATACTCGAGGTAAGCAGCAGCGCTAAGCTTGGAGACTGCATAGTCACTATTTGGCTGGCAAACGGCAGTCTCTAGAGGGGCCCCAGAATTTAAACCATACTCTGATGAGCTACCAGCATGAATAAATGCGGAAATAGGTTTCTTAGACAGCAACTGAACTAGATGAACCAAAGAGAGAAAATTGGTTTCGTAAATCTTGTCAGACTCTTGCTCAAAAGAATAAGCACCGTAGGCGATTAAATCAAATACAGTTTGTGGTGCGATATTGGCAACAAGATTCTTAACTGCAATCGGATCAGTGACATCCACTTGAATAACTTGATCATCAGCAATTTCCGCCAATCTCCAAGTTTTTCCTTTGCGAACTACGGCATAGACATCAGATCGTAATGCGGCAATCTTTTTAAACAGATTGGCCCCAACAAAACCAGAGGCGCCCAGCACCAAAATAGGCCCGTGCAGATCTTGAATATATTTTTCAATCGGGCGCATGGGGCGATTTTCTTAAAGAGCCTTGTCAGAAAAAATAATGTCCATTACGGACTCTGGGTTTAAACCTGATTTTTTACGCAAGAAATTTTGCGATCCATAACTGTCATAAATGTGTTCTTGAGCACAAAACTGATGAAAAGCACCTAGCGCTATATTTTTATTCAAGAGATCTAAGGCAATCGCGGAGGCTAGACTACCTTGAGAGACATGCTCCTCGATCACACTCAAACTAGCGGATTGCCGAATTTGCTCGAGCAGGATTTCTGGCATCGGGCTATGTTTTAAGGGCAACTCACAGGCCACCCAAAAATTAGGGCGTTTTTCCAAAGAAAGTTCTGAAAATGCCTCAAGATACGTACCTGCAATTGGTCCAACTGCGATTACTGTTGGGCCATTACCCGAGGTAAGTTGACGCCATGGAGCATAAGCAGGTACCTGATAGTCACGGGGAATCTCTCCCCTACCCAGGCGAAGATAAGCTGGATCTGGACTTTCTCCAAGCTTCGGAATGACATCCTGAAGGTCCTCGTCAAATGCTGGTACATAAGCCCGCATTTTAGGGAGCGTCAGCAAGATGCCATAGTCATCAATTGCATGATGAGTGGGCCCCATCACACCATAGCCATAGCCCCCGCCATTACCAATAATCTTTACTGGTAACCCATGAAAGCAAATGTCATTACGAATTTGTTCAAAAGGCCTTGCATAGCTAAATGGCGCAATGCTGTAAACCCAAACCTCAAGACCTTGGCGCGCCATCCCCGCAGAAACGCCGATCATATTTTGTTCTGCAACTCCAGCGTTGATAAAACGATTTCCCATAGCTGCTCTTAACTCTTCAAGAGCCATAAACCCTAAATCACCCGTTAAAAAAACCATATTGGGAGATGGGGCTCGCAACAATAATGCGTCGGATAATTGTTTTCTCATTTTGCGTCAAGCTCTTCTAGAGCTTGTAAATATTGCTGCTCTTTTAATGGCAAGTAATGCCACTCCATTTTATGCTCCATGAAGCTAATACCATGGCCTTTAGTGGTCTCTAAGACAATCAACTTTGGGTGCTCGGCTGGGGCGTCTAACACAACTCGCAATGCCTCCGAATCATGCCCCGGAATCTGGTAGTGATCAAAATGAAAACTTTTGAACTTTTCATTCAAAGGTTCCATCGATGCAATCTCACCAGTAATTCCAAAACCCTGCAATTGATTATGATCAACTAGGATCGTGATATTTTTTAATTGGTGATGTGCAATAAAAATGAGCGCTTCCCAAATAGACCCCTCTTGGCACTCTCCATCCGAAATCAAACAGTAAACATGCCCAGGGTCCTGCTTTAGTCTTTTTGCTAGCGCGGTCCCAGCAGCCAATGGCAAGCCATGACCCAAGCTTCCTGTGGCAAAAGGAATTTCCGCCCTACCAAAACTCGGTGGATGACCAGGAAGATGGGTATTGTCTTTGTGAAACGTTTTTAGCTCATCGTCAGTAATCAGGCCTTTTGACCATAAGGCTATGTAAAGGGCGCCTGCAGAATGGCCTTTAGATAGGATGAATTGGTTCTCGGGGCTCCAATACTCATTGAAAATCAATAGCATGGCGTCTAGTGATGAAAGGTTACCGCCAATATGGCCAACACCGCTTTCATAATGCATGCGTAGCAGGCGCTTGCGGGCCTGCTTACTAAACTCGGGAGTAACGATTTTGGTCATAAATAGGTTTAATGATTCTCCGATATTACTATCAATGATATTTCATACAAGCACTCGGCACATAAACCACTAGCTCTTGAGCATTGGGCATGAAGTATTGAGTAGGTATTGGAAAACGAGCATACTGGGAAAAACCCTTTGGGGCCTCCGTTAAAGAGATGCTGTCTTTAGAAACCGACTCAATTAACACGATTCTCTGAGCAAGCTTGATTTCTGCAGATGCATCTAAATCAGGCCTCAAAGCAGACATCCTTTCCTTCGTTGCAAATGGTGCTAATTGCAACTGTTGCAAGGGGCTGAGCACTTTTAACAAAGAATCGCGGGTATTGTTGTGCTGATATACCAGCCCACAAGCTTGTCCCTTCAGCTCTTTTAAAGTACGTTCTACTGACTGGTAATAAGTTACCGCTTCAGAACTCCATTGCTGACCCCGCAATATCTCGGGAGTGTTTACTGGCTGAGCCTTAATGACGATATCCCAAGTCGGATAAAAGTAATTGCCGCGGTTGCCATAAGTGGCGGTTAAGCCTAGCCAAAGCGCCATAAATGCAAAAAAATAGTGGGTCGTGCGTTTATTTTCTCTAGCATCTAAAAAAGCAAAGAGGCATATCAAACCTACTGCACTACCGGTCGCAATCCGGAAAGTTTCAGCCAGATGTAACGAGCTTGATACCAAAAGTAAAGTGGCTAATGCAATTTTTGCCAAATCAGGAGTGACGTAGTCTTTGCGCTTGCCAATCAGAGCTAAGATAAAAATCCAGAGGCTGGAGAGCAAAATCCAACTTGTCAAAATCCAGCGCACATCACCGTGGCGGTAACCGGTATAGATTTCTTTAAAAAGCGCATTAAAGATAAATACTTTGAAGCCGCCAAAACTCTCATCTGCATAAATGGTAGGCAAATTAATGGACAACTTAACCCAGTACTCCATCAGTCCATTAGCAAATAAATAGGTAAAAAAGATTCCTAATGGGATAGCAAAGCCAATCGTACATATCGCAAACTGGCTAAGGACTTTTTTCTTCTGTGATTTTTTAAGTAAGTCAAAAGCGAAAGACAACACAATGAACAGAAATGCCGCGGGTGCAATGCCCTCCCTTGCCAGCACCGATAAACCTAAGGAGATACCCGCCAAGAGTAATGGGATACTTTGCTTACTCTGCTCAATATTGGGATTGGTTAAAACATATATCCCATACATAAAAAATGGGAAAGCAATGTAATTCGACCAAGGGTACATTGCCAGCGGATGAAATAAAACTAACAAAATCAATACGCATAGTGCAGTCGTTTTATCCTTGAGCACATTGAGTGCCGTGGCATACACCAACAAGATGCCGATGACATAGCAAACACTTGTGATTGCGATGATCGAGAGCATAGTCTTACCTACTCCAAAGGCCAAAGCCTGAAGAATGGTTGTCAAAATCCCATACTGAATAAAGATATCTTTATAAGGGATCTGACCCTCATAGAGATCTTTGGCATTGCTGAGCATCAAACCCCAGTGATGGGGATCAATGTCATAAGCGCCCTGCCATAGGGAAAAGAACACTACTGCAATGGGGGCAAGTACTAACAGTAAGCGTGAATACCGATCCATGCCAAGCATTAAATACTGCTTCTCGAGAGCATCTCTTGATAAGCATTACTCAAGCCAAGTTCTAAGTTAATCTTTGGAGTCCACCCCAACTTGTTCAAACGCTCTGAACTCATCCATTTCCTTGGGGAGCCATCTGGCTTAGTAGCATCAAAACCAATTTTTCCTTGATAGCCAGTTGCTTTGGCTACAGCGGCTGCTAGCTCTGCAATGGTGACATCTGATCCATATCCAACATTGAGATGACTTTGCATGGGTTCTGTTTGAGAATCGTAGGTTGCTTTATCCAAATGCATTACAAACACCGATGCAGCAGCCATATCATCCACATAGAGAAACTCACGTCTCGGCGTGCCCGTACCCCAAATCACGACTTCGGGTGCATTACTCACTTTAGCCTCATGAAATCTTCTAATCAGCGCAGGAATGACGTGGCTATTTTCTGGATGATAGTTATCGCCAGGGCCATATAAATTAGTAGGCATTACTGAGCGGTAATCTACACCATGGCTTTGCCCATACTGCCGGTTATAGCTCTCACACATCTTGATGCCAGCAATCTTGGCAATGGCATAAGGCTCATTGGTCGGCTCTAACTTTCCAGTGAGCAAAGCATCTTCACTCATCGGTTGAGGTGCTAACTTAGGATAAATACAACTAGAGCCCAAGAATAGAAGTTTTTTGACGCCATGAGCAAATGCCTGATGGATCACATTGTTTTGCACCATCAAATTGTCGTAAATAAACTCTGCTGGAAAAGTGTTATTGGCATAAATACCGCCGACCTTAGCTGCGGCTAAATACACTTGAGCGGGCTTTTCTGCTGCAAAGAATTTTGTAACCGCCTTCTGATTGGTCAGATCCAGTTCCGTATGAGTACGAGTCAGAATATTGGTATAACCCTTAGCCTGGAGATCGCGCACGATGGCAGAGCCCACCATACCGCGATGACCAGCTACATAGATTTTTTGATTCAGATCGGCACTCATACTTTGGCTTTTATTATTGATTAACTAAATGGCTGGTTTTTGGTTCTTTTTTTATTTTTTTGTTTTTTTGTTTTTTAATTCTCTTTACCAACAGCCACTGAGTAGCCATGCTTTTGCAAGAGTGCATGCTGCTTAGCTTGATCCAAGTCGTTCGCTACCATCTCAACAATCATCTGATCGAGAGTAATTTCTGGAACCCAGCCCAGTTTTTCTTTGGCCTTACTTGGATCACCTAGCAGTGTTTCAACTTCCGTTGGACGATAGTAGCGCGGATCAATTTGCACGATCACATCACCCACTTTAAGAGCTGGGGCCTTATCACCTTCAATGGAAGCAACGATGGCCTTTTCTTTTTCGGCAGTGCCTTCAAACTTGAGGGTGATGCCTAATTGCTTTGCACTGCGGATAATAAATTCCCGCACAGTGAACTGCACACCGGTAGCAATGACAAAATCTTCTGGTTGGTCTTGTTGGAGCATGAGCCATTGCATGCGCACGTAGTCTTTAGCATGACCCCAGTCACGCAAAGCATCAATGTTGCCCATGAACAAACACTTCTCCAAACCTTGAGCAATATTAGCAAGGCCCCGCGTCACCTTACGGGTCACGAATGTTTCGCCACGGCGTTTGGATTCATGGTTAAAGAGGATGCCGTTACAGGCATACATGCCGTAAGCCTCACGGTAGTTCACAGTGATCCAATAAGCGTAGAGCTTAGCTACTGCATAAGGGCTTCTGGGATAAAACGGAGTGGTCTCTTTTTGCGGGATTTCTTGTACTAAGCCGTAAAGCTCTGAAGTCGATGCTTGATAGAAACGGGTTTTCTTCTCCAGACCCAGAATGCGAATGGCCTCTAACATTCGCAAAGGACCCATGGCATCAACATCTGCGGTGTACTCAGGCGATTCAAAGGAAACAGCCACATGAGACTGCGCACCTAGGTTATAAATTTCATCCGGCTGGCACTCTTGAATAATGCGAACCAAATTACTAGTATCGGTTAAGTCACCGTAGTGCAAAATCAAATCCGGATGATTCACATGCGGATCTTGATAGAGATGATCAATTCGGTCGGTATTAAAAGAAGAGGCGCGACGCTTAATGCCATGAACAATGTAGCCCTTCTCTAACAAAAACTCTGCTAGGTAGGAACCATCTTGACCGGTGATGCCGGTGATTAATGCAACTTTTTGATTATTTTTCATAATAAGGATAGTTCGCTCTTGAGAGATGCGGTCTGTAATTTACTGTAATGGTGATTGGGATGAACTAGCTACGGCCATAGGTATCTTCAAAGCGAACAATATCGTCTTCACCTAAGTAGCTACCGGACTGCACCTCAATAATCTCGAGCGGTGTTTTACCGGGATTAGCAAGGCGATGGGTTTGTCCTTGTGGAATATAGGTGCTTTGATTTTCCGTCAACAAAATTACTTGATCGCCGTTAGTAATTTCTGCAGTACCTTTGACTACAATCCAATGTTCAGCGCGGTGGTGATGCATTTGCAATGAAAGACTAGCCCCCGGTTTTACCTGAATGCGTTTGACTTTAAAGCGCTCACCTTCGTCAACACTATCGTACCAACCCCAGGGACGGGCTACCTTGCGATGCAGGTTTTTTTCTTCGCGCTGCTGCTCACCCAAAGTATTCACAATATTCTTGACGTCTTGGCTATTAGCCCTATCGGCTACGAGTACTGCATCAGCTGTTTCAACAATAATTAAATTCTCGACACCCACTGCGCTCACTAAACGACTGCTAGCGTGCACTAAAGAGTTTTTCGCATTACTGAGCAAGGTATCGCCACTAGTGACATTGCCATCTTGATCCTGCTTACCCACTTGCCAGACTGCATCCCAGGCGCCCAAGTCATTCCAACCAGCATCGAGCTCCACCATCTTGATTGGATAGCTTGAACTTGGGCACTTTTCGATTACCGCATAGTCAATTGACTCACTGGGGATAGCATTAAAAGCGTCTTTGCCAGGACGCACAAATACCGCATCACCAGAGCTATCTTGCGCCTTGGCTTGCCAAGACTTTTCAGTAGCAGCCAGAATATCTGGACGAAACTCTTTTAAGGCAGCAAGCCATACACTGGCCTTGAGGACAAACATGCCGCCATTCCAAAAGTAGCCGCCCTCTGCTAGGTATTGTTTAGCCGTGACAGCATCGGGTTTTTCGACAAAGCGTTCAACGGTAAATCCTTCTCCGCCATCACCGCTCTTAGATTTGATATAGCCATAACCCGTTTCAGGAGCATTCGGTGTAATACCCAACATCGCAATGGCGCCCTCATTGGCAATGTTCACTGCTTGCTGCAATGCTTTAGTAAACGCCTTGCTATTTTGAATGGTTTGATCTGCTGGCGTGACAACCAAAATAGGATCGCCGCCTAACTCCTGCGCATAGAGCGCGGCAAGCGTTAAGGCTGGGGCAGTATTTCTGCCGGAGGGTTCGAGCAAGAGTGTGGCATGAATATTTTTTAATTCACGCAGTTGATCCAGCGCCAAAAAGCGATGCTCTTCATTCGTAACAATGAGTGTGCTGCCCAGCTTGATCTGCTTATCCGCAATCGTATGGATACGTTCAATCGCCTGCTGAAAAAGGCTCTTTTTAGAGTCGTCGCCAGAGAGCACCAAAAACTGCTTTGGAAAGCCCGAGCGCGAAAGCGGCCAAAGCCGCGTTCCAGATCCCCCACACAGAATTACTGGCAATACCTCTGTCATTCAGATCAAGCCTTAAGGTTGTCTTCGTCGTTTACGAAAGAATGCCAAATTTTATCGTCTTTCAGTGCTTTCTATTGCGCTGTTCTAATATTTATTAGAATCTCATCAAGCAATACAAGTAGCAAAATCGCTTCACGACAATTGATTTAATCAAAAATTGAACCCGTTTGATGCAAACCACCCTAAAGGAGTTTAAAAATGGCAACAGGCAATGTTCCCAAAATCAAAGTACGCAATTCTGTTTCTGAATGTGCCCAGTCACTTCGCAAAGAAAACACTGGCAAATACCAAAATTACAGTATCAAGGACTGTATCGTCTCGATTGCAGCCTCTAAAATTAAATAATGAGGTATTTTAAGTACTTTTAGATGTTTTTAAATAGTTTTAAGTACTTTTATTAGAATTAAGCGTCAATTTGCTGCATTAAAGACTCAGGTGGGGCGATTGGGATAGCGTTTGCCAGTCATATTGCTATAGATCGCTCCAGCCAAAACCAGCAAAACCGAATCCACCATGACCGGAAAGATCGCATAGCGGTAATTGAGGACATGCGCCAAAATCGCAATTAAGGCGACTGCTGCTGCTGGGGGGTGCATGCAACGCAAGACAAACATGGCTAAGATCGACAATGCTGCTGCGATTGGCATTGCTAGGAGCGGTTCAGCAATCAGCTTGGCGGCAGTAATCCCAATCAAAGCAGAAACTGTATTGCCAGCAATCACCGCCCAGGGCTGAGCCATTGGACTGCCTGGCAAAGCAAACACCAAAAGTGCGCTTGCACCCAAGGATGCCATGAGCCATTCATCAATACCCCCTAATTCACCAAGACTCTTGGCGATAGTAAGCACTAACATCAATCCAACAAATGCCCCACAACTAGAGCGCAAACGCTCCGGCCAAGCTACCTGTGGCTGATCTCCCCCAAGAAAAAAGGCATAGCGCTTGATGAGGTATTTAGCTGTATGTCTCATGTTTTATTTCTTTAATCGAAATTTAATTATTAGTTACTTTTAACTATCGAGTTAATACAAAAATACGATTACCCAAGCCTCGAGTTTTGTCCATAATAACTCCGTAGTGGTGCCTATTGGGCTTATTTTGAAGCACTTACACCCTATTTCGAATAAACGTTTTTTAGGAGTCATACATGGCTAAATCTGTAAAAGGTACAAAGACCGAACAGTCTTTGAAAGAAGCATTTGCTGGCGAATCGCAAGCAAACCGTCGTTATCTCTATTTCGCGAACCAAGCTGACATCGCAGGTGCAAATGATGTTGCTGCGGTTTTCCGTTCAACCGCTGAAGGTGAAACAGGTCACGCCCATGGTCACATGGAGTACTTGATCGAAGGCGGCGCCGGCGAGCCAGGCACAGGTTTGCCAGCAAAGACTGTTGCAGAAGCTTTGCAAGCAGCGATTGCCGGCGAAACCCATGAGTACACTGATATGTACCCAGGCATGGCTAAAACTGCTCGCGACGAAGGCTTTGATGAAATCGCTGACTGGTTTGAAACTTTAGCAAAGGCTGAACGTAGCCACGCTAATAAGTTCACCAAAACTTTAGAAGCACACTTGGCTAACGTTTAATTTAAACCAGCCATTAAAAAAGCCACTGCAAAATTGCAGTGGCTTTTTGTTTTACGGGGGCTTTAAGCCCTTTTAAATAATTAAGCTTTCTTGGCGTAAGCAGAACACCAGCCCTTGCTAGACACTTGCTTACCAGCAAACAAGGCACAACCACCAGCAGCAGAGCCAGCAGCGCCTTGATACAGAGCGCAATTGCCGCAAGCTTGTGGAGCAGCATACTTAGCGAACTTCGCCTTATCTACCTTAGTAGCGTCTGGGTTGTAGCCTAAAGCAACGGCTTGTGGATCCGTTGCGGAAACCATTGCTTGAGCTTGCACTTTGCTATTGAGAGCCAAAGTAGCAGCACCAGCAGCTGACATGATCATAAATTGACGACGAGTAGTTTTCATATTGACTCCAGTGGGTTAATGAACAAATAGAAGGGGAAGGATAAAAAATAAAAACAAAGTAAAAAATTTCTATGCATGATCATAGAGCAGAAGAAACCTGCGCAGGAGCTCTCAGATAAGTAACTGATTTATATGCAGTATTAGTTGAGAATTATTCTCAATCATTTCATGGCCAATCTTGACTAGCGTTTGTCGAGCAAGGAGAGGAACTCACGCCGCAAATTAGGGTCTTTCAAGAAGGCGCCCCGCATAACACTATTGACCATTTTTGAGTCCCGATCTTTTACACCCCGCCACTGCATACAGAAGTGATCGGCATCCATCACAATGGCAACACCAACTGGCTTGATCTTTTTCTCGAGCATATCGGCCAACTCGACAACCGCCTCTTCCTGAATCTGCGGGCGACACATCACCCATTCTGTTAGACGAGAGTATTTTGACAAACCAATTAATGCCGATGCTTTGCTCGGCAGAACGCCAATCCAAATCCGACCCATGATGGGACAAAGATGATGAGAACATGCGCTGCGAACGGTAATCGGGCCAATAATCATTAGCTCATTCAGGCGGCTAACATTGGGGAACTTAGTTAAGGTTGGCTGTTCCACATAGCGACCCCTAAAGACTTCCTGAACAAACATCTTGGCAACGCGCGCACTGGTATTTTTTGTATTGTGGTCACTCTCGGTATCAATTACCAGACTCTCCAATACCGCCTGCATCTTTTGGGCAACCTCATCTACCAAACCCTCCAGCTCACCTGGCTGGATAAACGCTGAAATATTGTCATTCGCATGAAAGCGTACCTTTTGCGCCTCAATCCGCCGACGAATCACAACTGATAAGGGCAAACCGGCGTCTGCTGATTTAGCAACTTTTTTAACAGGCGCTTTCTTTGTTGCAGACTTCACTGGGAGAATTTTGGTAGGCATGAGGAGAATTTTCTAAAGGATGAATTAAATCTGACAGAAGATGGCAATAACACAAGCAAGACCACACAACCACACTAGCGAACGCACTGTAGGCCAATTCGCTACATAGCAGATTAAATAAGCAATACGCGCAATCACAAAACCGATTGCCAAAATATCTAGCCTTGCTTGTGGTGCATGCATCACAGAGGCAATGATCACCGCCGCAAAAAAGAGGGGGAGCGATTCAAAGAGATTGGCTTGCGCTGCGTTAGCGCGCGCCCGAAACCCCGTCTGCTTGGCAAGCCATGCACGAGGCTGACCGTTGTCATAATTGTCAAAACCTTTTTTGGCGATGCCAGCTGCAACATAAGGCAGTAAGCCCATAAATAGAACGCAAGCAAATGCAATGGTCATGATGGGGTATTTTCAGATGGGTTAGCGCTCTGACTACTCTGCGAGCCAATGCGCGATTCGGTGCCGTTCATCAAGTTGCGAATATTGCTACGGTGACGGTAGATTAATAATAAGCAGACGATCAATAATGCTAGCCCCATTGGGTGAAAACCAAACAAGAATACAAAGTAGATGGGGGCAAATACTGCCGCAGCTAAAGCAGCAAGAGAGGAGTAGCGCATGAACTTGGCAACAATGATCCAGGTGGCCAGTGTCGCTATTCCTAAAATCCAATTAATGCCAAATAAAATACCGCAGGCAGTCGCTACCCCTTTACCACCCTTAAATCCATGAAACAGGGGAAAGAGGTGTCCTAAGAACACGGCAATCACAACACCACACAAGATCCAAGAACTCAGACTTGAAGTGAAGGATCCTTCACCTAAGATCATGCGCGCAATGACAACCGCTATAAAACCTTTTAAAGCATCACCAAGCAAAGTAAAAACGGCTGCACGCTTATTGCCTGTGCGCAGCACATTGGTAGCACCAGGATTGCCAGAACCATAAGTATGAGGGTCTGGTAAACGCATGAGCTTACTCACCACGACCGCAAAAGAAATTGAACCGATCAGGTAAGCCAACGGTATTAAGAAAATATCCATGCTGCTATCTTAAACACATCTGACAATTTAGGCGCCGCGGGGATGATGTTGCTGATGGATCGATTTAAGGCGCTCTCGAGCCACATGGGTATAGATTTGGGTCGTAGAGATATCTGCATGCCCTAAAAGTAGCTGTACCACCCTTAAATCAGCGCCGTGATTGAGTAAATGCGTCGCAAAAGCATGTCGCAAAGTATGTGGAGACAGCGCCACCGGAATGCTGGCTTGTAATGCATATCTTTTAATCAGTGCCCAAAATGCTTGGCGGGTTAGCGCCGAACCAGTATGCCTACCAATGAAAAGTGCATCCGATGTTTTGCCTTCGAGTAGTGCCGTTCTGGCCTCAGCCAAATATTTTTGCAGCCACTGTCCCGCTTCACCACCAAAGGGCACTAAGCGTTCCTTACCACCCTTACCATTGACAATCCTCACAATGCCTTCATTGAGCCCTAGCGCCACAGTTTTTAAAGAAACGATTTCTGAAACGCGCAAGCCACTGGCATACATCAGCTCAAGCATGGTGCGATCACGCAAACCCAAAGGGGTTTCTAGATTTGGGGCATTTAGCAATGCGGTTACCTGATCTTCACTCAGGGTTTTTGGAAAGCGTAAGGCTTGCTTAGCAGCGCGCAAACCAATACAAGGATCACTCTTGACAAGGTTATTGCGTAGCGCATGACGATAAAAACGCTTGAATACCGTCAGGCGTCGGTTGGCTGTAGTGGCCTTATCTGCACGGCGGTAGGCAATATAGGCAGTGAGCTCTTTTTCATCGACGGCGTATAAATCGAGATGGGCAGTTTTATATAGCCACTGGGCCAAGAGCAACAGATCTCTGCGATAGGCCGCAAGGCTATTTTGGGCTAACCCATCCTCTAACCAACAAGCATCACAAAAGCGCTCAATTGCTTCCTGGCTCGCAGGGGCAAGCGCAACTTCACCGTTCGGCTCAATGGTCATCTCTATAGGATTAGCCTAGTCATGCAATGATTAGCAAAGATCAATCGCGAAAGTTATTAAAGCCCAATGGTGCTTCAGTCACATCTTTTTTTAGTAACGCCATAGTGGCCTGCAAATCATCACGCTTAGTGCCAGTTACCCGAACAGCATCGCCCTGAATACTAGCCTGGACTTTAATCTTGCTGTCTTTGATGATACGTACCACTTTTTTAGCAAGCTCCGATGTAATCCCTTTTTGGATCTTCATGGTTTGCTTACGCTTGTCGCTACCTATGGTCTCTTTTTTATCATCTTTGAGATAGCGCACGTCCACGTTCCGCTTAGCCATCTTGCCAAAGAGCACATCGCGTACCTGACCTAATTTAAAGTCGTCATCCCCAAACAAGATCAGAGTTTCGTCTTTTTGCTCTACGCGACTATCAGAGCCCTTGAAGTCAAAGCGATTCGAAATCTCTTTGTTCGATTGCTCAATGGCATTTTTTAACTCAACCATATCTGGCTCACAAACTACATCAAATGATGGCATATCAAATCCTTTATTTTTTGCTTTCAAACCCATAAAACTGACTGGCAAGCACTTTTCATCAGTAAATTGCCGAACACGAATAAGATTGTGGCATGAACCGTGCAAAAAATGCGCCTGCCACCCCCCAAGCCCTCTCAAAACTCCCCCTTGAGAGCAGAAATACTTTTGGCCTACCGTCCATTGCAGAGCTTGCCTATGAAATTACTACCCCAGATCAATTACCCAGCTTAATGGCCAGCATTTTGGGGGCGGGCTTAGTTTGGCGCGTATTGGGTGGCGGTAGTAATGTGGTTCTGCCAGACAACTTGCCCGGCGCCACCTTACTCATGAATATTCCCGGTCACGAAATCACCAACAGCAACGAGCATTACACTGAAGTAGCTGTGGGCGCCGGGGAAAACTGGCACGAATTTGTAGCTTGGACGCTTGCGCAAGATTTACCTGGACTAGAAAACTTAGCACTCATTCCTGGTACCGTTGGCGCAGCACCGATTCAGAATATTGGTGCTTATGGTGCTGAAGTCGCGGAATTCATCAAAGTCATCGAAGCATTTGATAGCCAAGCACAAGCCTTTGTCACACTCCGTCAAGAAGATTGCTGTTTCGCTTATCGCGATAGCTACTTTAAACAAAACCCGGCACGATTTATCGTGACAAAGGTCGTTTTTAAACTTCCCAAGAAATGGGTACCCCGCTTAAGTTACGCCGAACTCGCAAAGCAATTGATAGCGACTCCGGCGCCTACTGCGCAAAATATTTTTGCTGCTGTTTGCAAGATTCGCCAAAGCAAACTCCCCGATCCCAAAATCATGGGTAATGCTGGTAGCTTTTTTCAAAACCCGCTAGTCGATGCTAGTACCTATAGCAAATTGCTAGTCTCTTTTCCTGAACTCATTTCTTATCCAGATACCAAAGGTATGCGTAAATTAGCGGCAGGCTGGCTCATTGATCAATGTGGCTTTAAAGGCTATCGCGTTGGACCTGCAGGTGTCTACGAAAAGCAAGCTCTTGTCCTCGTGAATCATGGAGGCGCGAATGCCCATGACATACTCACACTAGCAAAAGTCATTCAGAAAAAAGTTCAAGAGCGCTTTGGTGTTGAACTGTACATTGAGCCTAATATTTTTTAGTCAAGGTCGGCATCAAGAGTCATTTAAGTCTCTACAGTCTTGGAGAAAACTCATGGAGTTTGGTCTCTTTAAAAACTTTAGCGAGACGCTTTAAGGTACCCGCAGGTGCATTTTTCGAGCGGGCCTAACTACTGACTTTTGACAACTCAATTTCTGCATCGCCTTCTGCTAAACGGACTTGGTATTTAGCATTTGCTTTGAGTTCTCTGGGGCTACGTAGCGCTTGTAGCGTTTCACTCTCTCCTGTCAGAATGACTGCATATCCTCGCTCTAGCGTGCGCTGTGGATTAAGCATTTCTAACTGAGATTGGTGATGACTTTGATTACGTTTCCAATTTTCTACTCTCACCGTCCAAGCTTGCTTAAGGCGCTGCTGCCAATGGCCAATTTGCTCACGCATCCGCTCGGGATTAGGCAAGGCATGACTCAGACGTAAAGCCAATTGATCTAAAGTTTGTGCTTCACGCTCCACTCGTTGAGATACGCGCTGCAATATTGCTTGAGCAATCGCCTCTAACTCTTGTAACATTTGATCGCGTCTTGGAGTGGCCATTTCTGCTGCGCCGGTGGGGGTTGGTGCGCGCAGGTCAGCAACAAAATCCGCAATAGTCACATCCGTTTCATGTCCCACACCACTCACTACCGGAATGGGTGACTGCGCAATCACATAAGCCAATTTCTCATCGTTAAAAGCCCAGAGGTCTTCGATACTGCCGCCGCCCCTCACCAACAAAATGACATCTAGTTCGGCCTTGCCTTCTTTTACTTCTTTTGCTGCCGCTTGCAATGCAGCAATAATTCCGGCTGGTGCATCAGGGCCTTGCACTAAGGTGGGATAAATCACAATCGGAATATGCGGGGCTCTCCTAGCAAGCGTGCTGAGCACATCTTTCAATGCTGCCGCTTGTGGTGAGGTCACGATGCCAATAGCGCGCGGATGTGAGGGAATCTCGCGTTTGCGCTCTTCATCAAATAGACCTTCTTGAGCGAGTTTTGCTTTGAGCTTTAAAAAAGCTTCGTAGAGACCGCCCATGCCGGCGCGACGCATGCTTTGCACTGTGAGTTGTATATCCCCTCTTGGAACATACAAACTCAGATTAGCGGCCACCTCTACCAAGTCCCCTGATTGCGGCATAAACCCTACCTGACCATTGCGACCGCGAAACATGACGCAGCGGATTTGCCCCTCTTCGTCTTTGAGCGAGAAATACCAGTGACCGCTGTCATAGGCCTTGAAATTGGAAATCTCCCCGCCAACCCAAACGGTATCGAAGCGCTCCTCTAAAGAGCTTGCAATGGCGCGGTTGAGATCGCCAACACTCAGAATTTCCCTTGATATTTCCGACATTTTTTCTCTTTTGTTACACAGCTATAAGGCTTAGGGGAGGATAACTATCCACAGAGCCCCGCCCACCTTGACACCAGCCAGCAAATGTAAGTATTTGCTGACCCAAAACACCCGATAATTTCAATAAAATATTGCTATCTTATTGATTTATATGGTTATATTTTATACCCCCTTGCGGACATTTCCTACGCAATAACCCTTATTTCATGATCAATCAGCAACTGAAAGCAGCCCATGAAAAAAGTTTTGCACAGAGTTATCCACAGGTTGACTTCCTAAAATCACTTTCCAATTCAGCTAAAGTACTGAGCTTATGTACTCCATCTTACTGTCTGCTGGCTGGCCCATTTGGCCCCTTCTCATTATCTCGATTTTGGGCCTGGCAATTGCCATTGAGCGCGCCTGGTATTTGCGCCAAATCCATATATTGCCCAAGGGGGTCCTTGAAGCTACGTTCAGCCTAGCTAATCAGCTGAGTCAGCAAAAAACAGTGTCTGCGCTTGAGATCTCCCAATTGGCCCAAAGCTCTCCTGCTGCGCCACTCTTGGTTTGTGGCTTACTTGAAAAATCAGCCGGTAGTACTGCACAAGCTGCTTTTGAAGAAATTCAGGCGGTGGCACAAAGCACCTTCATCAAATTAGATCGCTACTTGGGTGCATTGGCCACAATCGCCACAGTTGCCCCCTTATTAGGTCTTTTTGGTACCGTGGTGGGCATGATCGAAATCTTTGGAAGCCAAGGCGCAATTGCTGGCAATGTAGGCAGCCCTGCGCAACTGGCTCATGGCATTTCAGTGGCTCTGTACAACACTGCCTTTGGCTTACTCATCGCCATTCCTGCATTGGCTGCATGGCGCGGCTTGCGCGCGATGGCAAACCAGCGTCAGCGTGAGTGCGAAGAATTCACCAGACAAATTTTTAAGAAGTTATATCCCCATCAGCTATGAGTTGGTTAAGCTCTCCTTACGGCAAACAGGGTAAGTTCCCGCTTGGCATCCTGAGCTCTGGCAATACCCATCCAGAACCTGAAATCAATCTCATTCCTTTTATTGATGTGCTCTTAGTCGTCCTCATTTTTTTAATGATCTCCACTACTTTCACGCGCTATCAAGAATTGGCAATTACTCTCCCAATCGCTAGCGGGGTAAGCAGTCAAAACGAAGTTAAACAAATTCATATCGCCGTCAGTCGAGATGGACGCTTTGCGATTAACGGCAAAGTAAGTGATCGCAATCAACTGAGTGGCGCCTTGCATCAATTGATACTCAATAGTCCTGATAAAGACAGCCCTCAAAATATTCAAGTAAATATTGATGCAGATGCACGCGCGCCACATCAGGCCGTGATGACCGCCTTAGAAGCATCGCGGGATGCCAATCTCTCCAATATTGTCTTTAGCAGTCAGTCTAAAAAGTAAATTGACCATGTCTTTCTCTCAACGCTTTCGTAAAGCCCCCCTGTTTTGGGAAAGACGAGGGCCAACGAGTGTATTGCTCTGGCCCCTATCATGGCTCTATGGTCAAGTTCTGCGCCTACGTAAGTTGATTGGCGACCTAAACCTATTCAATACAAAGCCTGTTGCGGTGCCGGTGATCATTGTTGGCAATATTCGGGTTGGCGGCACTGGTAAAACACCGATTGTGATTGCCTTAGCGCAAAAGTTAAGTGCGCTAGGTTGGCGTCCTGGGATTATTTCTCGTGGTTATGGATCAACAGCTCACTCTGGCACTGGGCCACTACAAGTCTTGAGTACTTCCGATCCGAGTACGGCGGGAGATGAGCCGGTTCTGATCGCCAAACGCACGCAGGATCATTTTCCGATTTGGGTTTATCCCAAGCGCAAAGAGAGCATCGCAGCGCTTTTACAAAACCATCCTGCAGTCAACGTGATCATTAGCGATGATGGCTTGCAACATACAAGCCTGCCACGGTGGCCGGCAAGAGAAGGTGGCCGAGATATTGAGTTTGTCGTGCGTGATGAACGCGGCGAAGGAAATCATTTTTTATTGCCAGCAGGCCCACTTCGTGAACCAGCACAACGCGATCGCGATGCTACTTTAGTCACCGGCAAGAGTAATGCAACATCAGCAAATCTCAATGAGTACTTTCAGGGACGTCGTGCCTTTACTCTGATTTCACAATTGGGTTTAGCTTATGCACTCAATGACCCCGGTCAGCAACAGTCACTAGACAGCATTGCTCAACAACACCCTCCAGAATCCATCACCGCCGTCGCAGCGCTTGGCAATCCAAAACGCTTTTTTAACGCCCTAGAGCAATATGGTATTCACGCTAAACGCATTGGCTTACCCGATCACAGCACTTACACAGCAGGGTTTTTCAGTGCTATTCGTGCTCAATGCATTCTGATTACCGAAAAGGATGCCGTAAAATGTACTGGCATTACTGATGAGCGAATCTGGGTGGTACCAATGTCAGTAGTCATTCCTGATGCGCTCTCGCAATGGATGCAATCGATATTGCAAAGACCAGACCCCAATCAATACACCTTATAAAGATTACCCATGGACAAGCGCTTACTCGAAATTTTGGTTTGCCCCTTATGCAAGAGCCCGCTGCATTTGGATCCTGTAAAGCTCGAATTAATTTGTAAGGCAGATCGTTTAGCCTACCCAATTCGCAACGACATTCCAGTCATGCTAGTTGATGAAGCACGTAGCCTTGAAGCCAGTGAACTAAATTAAGTTACCATGAGCAATTCTTCTCAGGCCCCTGAATTTCTGGTTGTCATTCCTGCGCGCCTCGGCTCTACTCGCCTACCTCGCAAACCATTAGCAGATATTCATGGAAAGCCAATGGTCGTACGCGTCGCTGAGCGCGCAATGCAATCAGCTGCGCAAGGCGTGATCGTGGCAACCGATTCACTAGAGATTCAGGCAGCGTGCGATGAACATCGAATTGAATGTCTGTTGACCCGTGAGGATCATCTAACAGGCACTGATCGCATTGCCGAAGTAGCCCAGCAACTCAAATTGCCTGATCACACCCTAGTAGTCAATGTACAAGGTGATGAACCCCTTATTCCAGCGGAACTGATTAATCAGGTTGCACAAGCTTTAGCAGATCATCCTGCTTGCGCCATTTCTACGGTGGCTGTAGCGATTCAAGATCAGGCTGAGATCATCAACCCCAATGTCGTGAAGGTAGTTCTCAATCGCTCTGGCGAAGCGTTATATTTCTCACGCGCCAGCATTCCTTTTGTGCGAGATCAAAGCGCTAGTATCGCTACTGAATACTTACGCCATCTTGGCATTTATGCCTACCGTGCCAACTTCCTGCAAATTTATAACCGCCTAGAGCCTGCACCTCTAGAACAAGCTGAATCGCTAGAACAATTGCGCGCCCTCTGGAATGGCTATCGTATTCAAGTTCATATTGCCCCAGAAACACCCCCCGCAGGCGTAGATACTGCAGAAGACCTTGAGCGCATTCGGGCAGCTTGGAAGGCTTAAAAGCCCATTTAAGCCCTATTTTGGTTCTCGGGGATAATCCTAGGAATAGGTCCTAAGCCAAGCCTTAAAAATACGGGACAATTAAAAGTATTAAAAGGGAAAAATAATGCGATTAATTCTGCTCGGTGCACCTGGTGCTGGTAAAGGCACTCAGGCTCAATTTATTTGCGAAAAGTTTGCCATTCCACAAATCTCTACGGGCGATATGTTGCGCGCTGCTGTTAAAGCGGGCACAGAATTGGGGATTGCCGCTAAAAAAATCATGGATGCGGGCGGTCTTGTTTCAGATGAAATCATTATTGGCCTAGTGAAAGATCGTCTCACCCAACCCGATTGCGGCAAAGGCTATCTCTTTGATGGCTTTCCGAGAACGATCCCTCAGGCTCAGGCCATGAAAGATGCGGGCGTGCCAATTGATTATGTTTTAGAAATTGATGTGCCCTTTGATGCCATTATCGACCGCATGAGTGGTCGTCGCGTTCATCCCGCATCAGGCCGCACCTATCACATCACATTTAATCCGCCAAAAGTAGAAGGCAAGGATGATGTAACTGGTGAAGCATTAATTCAGCGGGATGATGACAAAGAAGAAACCGTGCGCAAGCGCCTACAGGTCTACAACGACCAAACCCGTCCTTTAGTAGACTACTACTCCACCTGGGCCAAGCAAAATAGCCCGACTGACAAAGTCAAAGCGCCTGCCTATCGTAAAGTTAGCGGTACCGGCAGCGTTGAAGGAATCACCAATGCCATCTTTACGGCCCTGAAATAAATTGGCAGCAAAAAGAGCTTTAATTATTGGCATTACCGGTCAAGATGGTGCTTACCTAGCACAGTATCTTCTCGGAAAAGGCTATGAAGTCACTGGCTCATCACGAGATGTGATGGCTTCTGCCTTTAGTAATTTACAAACGCTGGGTATTCGCGATCAAGTCAAACTTGTTTCCATCTCGATCAATGACTTTCGCAGCGTCTTTAATGCAATTCAGTCTTTTGAACCCGACGAAATCTATAACCTGGCTGGTCAAACTTCAGTTGGCCTTTCTTTTGATCAACCGGTAGAGGCAATTGAGAGTATTGCAATTGGCACCCTCAATATTTTAGAAGTTATCCGCTTACGCAATCAGCCGGTACGCTTTTATAACGCTGGCTCCAGTGAATGCTTTGGCGATACGGGCGATACACCAGCCAATGAGCACACGCCATTTGCACCACGGAGCCCCTACGCAGTAGCCAAGTCAACAGCTAAATGGCTCATCAATAGCTATCGTGAATCTTACGGGCTCTATGCATGCACGGGAATTTTGTTTAATCATGAATCCCCCTTACGCCCAGAACGCTTCGTTACTCAAAAAATTATTACGGGTGTAGCCAAAATTAAAGCGGGTGAATTAAGCAAACTCCAGTTGGGTAACTTAGATATTTCTCGTGACTGGGGTTGGGCGCCAGAATATGTACAAGCGATGTGGCTCATGATGCAGTTAGATAAGCCCGATGACTTTGTTATCGCAACCGGCAGAAAAGAATCTCTTAAATATTTTGTCGCTAAAGCGTTTGAGTACTTTGATTTGGACTGGCAACAATACGTACAAATTGAGCCTAGCTTTTATAGGCCCAATGAAATTCATGCAAGCGTAGGAAATCCCCAAAAAGCACTGGAAACCTTGGGCTGGTCAAAGCCTACAGACATCGATGGCGTGATCGCAATGATGTGCGCAGCGCAAGCCCAAAAATACCTCCAATAAGTAATCGACTGAAGTTGTTTACTGGGCTTACTTGAGCTCTTTTAAAGCGCTTTCGAAAGACTCGATATCTTCAAAGCTTCTATAGACAGAAGCAAAACGGATGTAAGCCACTTTATCTAAGCGCTTGAGCTCACGCATCACCAGTTCCCCAATGCGCTCACTTGGAATTTCTTTTTCGCCAAGGCCAAGGAGCTTTTCTTCAATGCGCGCAATGGCCTCATCTACCGATGCTGCCGATACGGGACGCTTACGTAGGGCCAACTTCAGGGAGCTCGCCAATTTTTCATGGCTGTACTCCACTCGGCTGCCATTCTTTTTAACAATCGATGGCAAAGCCAACTCTGCACGCTCGTAGGTAGTAAAGCGCTTATCGCATCCCGCGCAACGGCGGCGGCGGCGAATGGTATCGCCCTCATCGGATACCCGAGTATCTAAAACCTGAGTGTCGTCGTTATGACAGAATGGGCAGCGCAATGATGGCTTTCTTTTTTAGGCTAGCTTAACCGTACACCGGGAAACGCTTCGTTAACTCTGAAACTTTCGTGCGTACCTTGGCAATATTGTCGACATCATTTGGATTGTCGAGAACATCGGCAATGAAGTGAGCTACCTGACGTGCTTCGGCTTCTTTGAAGCCTCGAGTCGTCATCGCTGGTGAACCCAAGCGAATACCACTCGTCACCATTGGTTTTTCTGGATCATTCGGAATGCCATTCTTGTTACAAGTAATATGTGCCTCACCCAATACGCGTTCAGCTTCTTTACCTGTCATCTTCTTCGCACGTAAATCGACTAACATCACATGTGAGTCAGTCCCGCCAGAAACAATCCGTAGACCACGCTCAATCAATGTCTCTGCCAAAGCTTTTGCATTGGCGATCACCTGCTTTTGATAATCTTTGAAGCTCGGTTCTTGCGCTTCTTTGAATGCTACCGCTTTAGCGGCAATCACGTGCATTAATGGGCCGCCTTGCAAACCTGGGAAGACCGCAGAATTAATGGCTTTTTCGTGTTCTGCTTTCATAAGGATGATGCCCCCGCGTGGACCACGCAAACTCTTATGCGTCGTTGAAGTCACAATGTCCGCATGCGGCACAGGATTGGGATATACACCCGCAGCAACGAGTCCAGCATAGTGCGCCATATCCACCATAAAAATAGCGCCCACTTCTTTAGCCAATTTACCGATACGCTCAAAATCAATCTTGCGAGAATAAGCAGATGCACCAGCAATGATTAATTTTGGTTTGTGTTCACGAGCCAAGCGCTCCATTTGCTCATAATCAATTTCTTCATTTTTATCCAAACCGTATGCAATGGGATTGAACCACTTCCCGCTCATGTTCAATGCCATGCCGTGAGTTAAGTGACCACCTTCAGCCAAACTCATTCCCATAAAGGTATCCCCCGGTTTGAGGAAGGCCAGAAAAACAGCTTGGTTAGCTGAAGCGCCACAATGGGGTTGGACATTGGCGGCCTCTGCGCCAAAAAGAGCCTTAACGCGATCAATGGCCAACTGCTCTGCTACGTCAACGAACTCGCAACCACCGTAATACCGCTTACCTGGATAGCCTTCTGCGTACTTATTGGTTAACTGAGAGCCCTGAGCCTCCATGACTGCCGGGGAAGTGTAGTTTTCAGAGGCTATAAGCTCAATATGGTCTTCCTGACGGCGATTTTCATCCTGAATCGCTGCCCAGAGCGCTGGATCGGTTTTGGCTAAGGTGTTTTGACGGTCAAACATGGTGATAATCCTGAATTAATTGAATTGCTTAAGTAAAATCATCCTACATCATACAAAATCCCTCATGAACCCTACTCAAGACCTCTCATTTCTCTCCCTAGTCCTCAATGCCAGCCTATTAGTACAGTTGGTAATGTTGTTATTGCTGGGTATGTCCATCGCCTCTTGGACCATTATTTTCAAAAAGGGGGCTGTGCTCAGGGGGGTACGCAATGACACCGAGCGCTTTGAGCGCGACTTTTGGTCTGGTGGCGACCTCAATATCTTGCTAGAGGCCTCACTGCGCAATAAAAGCAGCAGCGCCGTTCTGGAGCATATTTTCGAAGCGGGTATGCAGGAATTTATGAAAGTGCATGAGATTGATGCCGCCCGTCGTGCCATGAAGGCAACGTACCAACGGGAAATGGACATCTTAGAGGCCAACCTGCCTTTCTTGGCCTCGGTGGGTTCTGTTTCCCCGTATATCGGACTTTTTGGCACGGTTTGGGGCATCATGCATGCCTTTCGAGGTTTGGCCAATGTCCAAAACGCCACATTGTCTGCCGTTGCCCCTGGTATTGCTGAGGCGCTGATTGCGACAGCGATTGGTCTGTTTGCTGCCATTCCAGCGGTTGTGGCCTACAACCGGAATGCAACCGATGTTGATCGTCTCTCCATTCGCTTTGAAACCTTCATCGAAGAATTCACCAACATCTTGCAACGTCAAGGTAGTGGTAAATAAATATGGCCCACTCAAGCTCATCTCTTAGAAGTTCACGTAAACGTCGGGTGATCTCTGATATCAATGTAGTTCCCTACATTGATGTGATGTTGGTGCTGCTGGTGATCTTTATGGTGACAGCGCCTATGGTCAATCCAGGCGTAGTAAATCTCCCGACTGTAGGTGGCGCAAAGGTACAAGCCTTGCCACCTGTTTTTTTAACCATCGATGCCAATGAAAATGTCATCGTGCGCAAGGATGGTGAGCCCACTCAAACGTTAAATCAATTTGAGCTAGGAGCCTTCGCGCGGGCTCAAGCAGAACGTGCTGCAGACCAGCCTGTTGTGCTTGCCGCGGACAAATCCATCAAATATGAAGTGGTGATGGGGGTGATGTCTAAGCTCAAAGAAAACGGCGTGAAACGCGTAGGCCTTGCTGTTAAAAGCCAATAACTATTCTCACGAATTGCCTATTTTTATTTCATGACTAGCGCGCAACTCCGGCATATGCCTTTCTTGCGAAATACTCGAGCTAACAAAGTCAGTAATAAGCGCGCCTTTACTTACTCTTTGGTAGCGCACCTCGGTTTACTGGCATTACTGATGGTTGGTATTAGCTGGCATACCAGCACCCCTTCGGGTGTCGAAGTAGAGTTATGGGATGCGCCCGTTCCAGTAGAAACGCTCAAAGAGCCAGAACTCAAAACTGAAATGAAAGACGAGGCGGCTGATATTGCTGTCAAGAAAAAGAAGTTAGAAAAAGAGATCCCCAAAAAAGAAGTGGTGAAAGAGTTACCCAAACCAACGCCACCGGCAAAGGTCGTACCACCCAAAGAAGCCCCTAAAAAAGTGGAGACCCCAAAAGCACCATCTCCTACTGAAGCCAAGGCAGCTGCAGCCGCTGAAAAAGTTCGCGCTGATCAGTTAGCTCGCCTCAAAGCTGCAGCCGGGGCAGAAGGTGGCAGTGGAGGCAACTCTGGTGCGGGAGTTGGCGGTGGAGGCAATGCTCCCCCGGGCTGGACCGATAAAGTCATTAAGAAAGTGAAGCCATTGATTGTCTTCAATCCAGAATCCGTCAGCGGCAATCCAGCTGCCGTTATTAAAGTGGATCTCGCGCCCGATGGCGCCATTTTGAACACGAGTCTTTTAACTTCCAGTGGAAATCCAGGCTGGGATCGTGCTGTACTGTTAGCCCTCAGTCGCGCTGAAAGCTTGCCAAAGGATGACAATGGCAAAATTCCTCAACGTGAAGTAAAACTCACCTTTAAACCCAGGGACTAGAGCATGCTGCAATTTGTACAGAAATTATTTTCCATCAGCGTCTCCGTACTGGTTTTTGCTTGCTGTGGATGGATCAATACCACATCGGCTCAGATGAATATTGAAATTACTGGCGTAGGTCAATCGCTATACCCTATCGCAGTGATGCGCTTCAAAGACGAAGGCAAGCTGCCAACAAGCGTTTCTGAAATCATTCGTCAAGATTTAGCGCGCAGCGGTTACTTTAAAAATACTGAAAATGGTAATGCTAGTGAGGATGATGGGGCTGTGCCGAACTACAAGTCTTGGGCAGCTCGTGGTGCAGATGCTTTAGTGCTTGGCTCGGTAGTGCAAACAGGCCCATCTCAATTTGAAATTCATTACAAGTTATTTGATATTCGCAAGAGCGAAGGTCTGGGCGGCTTGAACCTGAACTCCAGCGCGGATAATTTACGCGCTGTGGCACATAAGATCGCCGATGACATTATTTTGAAGTTACTGGGTGAGCGCGGCATCTTCTCCACCCGACTCTCTTATGTCATTAAAGAAGGTAAGCGCTATCGTTTGGTGATTTCAGATGCAGACGGACAAAATATTCGCAATGCAATGAATAGTTCTGAGCCAATTATTTCGCCATCCTGGTCGCCTGATGGCAAGAAAGTGGCCTATGTTTCTTTTGAAGATCGCAAGCCCGTAATCTATGTTCATGAGTTGGCGACTGGTCGTCGCATTGCCTTATCCAACCAAAAAGGCAATAACAGTGCACCAGCATGGTCCCCCGATGGGAAGAAAGTAGCAGTTTCTTTGTCGCGTGATGGCAATACTCAAATCTATAGCATTGAAGCCGACGGCTCAGGATTGCGCCGCTTAAGCCGAGGCAGCACCATTGATACTGAGCCACAGTACTCGCCTGATGGCCGCTATATCTATTTCACGAGTGATCGTGGTGGCAATCCGCAGATTTATCGCATGAACGCTGATGGCGAACAGGTAGACGGCGTCAAGCGCATCACTTACAAACAAGGTTTTGTGACCTCCCCACGGATTTCCCCAGACGGCAAATACTTAGCCTATATTGCCAATATTGGCGGCGCCTTTAGGCTCTATATCCTCAATTTAGCAACGGGTGATTCACAAGCCCTTACTGATGGCTTTAGCGATGAATCGCCATCGTTTGCCGCCAATGGTCGCTATGTACTTTACTCAACCAAAGTAAACGGCAAACGCGTACTGGCTGCCGTGTCGGTCGATGGCAATTCGAAACAGGTATTAAGCATTCCTGGATCAGATGTTCGTCAACCCTCCTGGGGGCCATTCATGGATTAAATCCAAGCACTATTGATGCTCTTAGGCGCATAATATATGGTGTTAGCGTATTTAATTGATTCGTAGGAAAAAGGAAAGATGATGAAAATTTCTATCATGCGCCGTGTTGCAACATTAGCCCTCTTAGGGGCAACTGCATTACTGTTAGCGGCTTGCTCAAGCGTCAAACTCGATGATGTTAATGGTGAGAGTGCGAATAGTGGTAGTGGTAACAGCAACTTTAGCTCGCAACCTTGGAATGATCCTAAGAGTGCCTTATACGAGCGTAGTATTTATTTCGGCTTTGATGAATACACCGTACAAACGCAGTATCAAAAACTCTTATCCGCTCACGCTAGCTATTTGAAAGCCAATCCAAAACAAAAAATCATCATTCAAGGCAATACGGATGAGCGCGGTACTGCTGAATACAACCTAGCATTGGGACAACGCCGTTCTGACGCGGTTCGTAAAGCGCTGAACTTGATGGGTGTTTCTGATGATCAAATGGAAGCAGTCAGCTTTGGTAAAGAAAAACCAAAAGCAGAAGGAGATACTGAGGCAGCTTGGGCTCAGAATCGTCGCGCAGACATCGTTTACATCACTAACTAAATGAAGAAGCTTCAATCCTCTTTTAAAAAAACGCTCTCAGGAGCGTTTTGTTTAAGTGCAGTCTTGATCTGCTTAACTACCTCTAGCAATGCTTGGGCCTTGTTTTCTGATGATGAGGCGCGCACAGCCATTTTAGATTTACGCAAGTCTTTAGCAAATACACAGATCGAGCTGCAAAATCAAATTGAAAAACTCAAAAAAGATAATGCAGACTTACGCGGCAAGATTGAAGAACTCCAAAAGCAAGGCGAGGACATTAACGCTAGCCAAAAAACCTACTATCAAGATCTGGATAGCCGCCTTGGTAACTTTGAGCCCAAGACTGAAACGGTTGAAGGCATCACTGGGATAGTTCAGCCGGGCGAGAAAAAAGCGTACGACGATGCCCTCAAAGCATTTCAGGGTGGTAGCCTCAAAAAGGCTGACGAGGCCTTTACTGCCTTTGCCGGCAAGTATGCTCAAAGCCCCTATTTGCCCCTAGTGCTCTACTGGGGCGCCAATTGTAAATATGCAAATAAAAACTATGCTGGTGCCATTAGCCAACTACAAGCGCTGATCAAGAAATTTCCGAATCACCCGCGCGTCCCTGCGGCCATGATTACCTTAGGCAATTC
Organism: Burkholderiaceae bacterium; assembly: GCA_947447945.1. Lineage (GTDB taxonomy): Bacteria > Pseudomonadota > Gammaproteobacteria > Burkholderiales > Burkholderiaceae > Polynucleobacter. Next base: position 7,944 of record CANFLR010000016.1, on the reverse strand, counting down.
CCAACTCGAGAGTGGCAATAAAGCCATTGCCAAAAAGACCTTTAGCGAGATCATCGCTAAATATCCTGATACCGATGCAGCAAAAGATGCGCAACAACTATTAGCAGCTAGCAAGTAATCTTTACCCTATGTCTATATTGACGGCCGCCTTTCAGAATCTTGCGCCACGCACACCGAATGCCCCAGCGCTTATTCTTTTTTCTGGCGGACTGGACTCGACAACTATTCTGGCCCTTGCGAAAGATCTTGGCTACGCCCCATATGTTCTCTCGGTAAGTTATGGCCAAAGACACTCTTCTGAGTTGGCTGCAGCCAAGCATATTGCCAAAATCATGGGGGTCGTACGGCATGAAGTGGTTAGCTTAGATCTCACCCGCTTTGGTGGGTCAGCTCTGACCGACTCCTCTATCGCTGTACCAACCACTCCGGGTAAAGATCAAGAAATCCCGATTACTTATGTGCCTGCTCGCAATACCATTCTGCTATCCCTGGCTTTGGCTTGGGCAGAATCGCTTGGCGGCTTGGATATTTTTTATGGCGCTAATGCAGTGGATTACTCTGGCTATCCAGACTGTCGGCCAGAGTATGTTGCATCGTTTGAAACAATGGCCAATTTAGCTACCAAGGCAGGAGTTGAGGCCAGCAATCACGAGAATCGTTTTCGAGTACACGCTCCAATTATTGGGATGAGCAAGTCGGAAATTATTCAACTGGGTGCAACTCTTGGGGTGGATTACTCACAAACGGTTTCTTGCTACCAAGCCAATGATTTAGGTGAAGCTTGTGGCGAATGTGAATCGTGCCGCTTAAGGCAAGAAGGCTTTAAAGCAGCTGGTGTACTAGATCCAACGCGCTATCGCTAATAAAATTCAGAATAGTATTTACTTCTGGGTTTCTAGCATTCGCGCAACATAACGCGCAATCAAATCTACTTCCAGATTCACGGCGCTACCTTGCTTTAGATTGACAAGTGTCGTGTTTTGCAGAGTGTGGGGAATGATGTTGATATCGACGACACAGGCATTGGTAAGATCTTCCGCTTGATTGACCGTTAAAGAAACGCCATTGACTACGATCGATCCCTTATAAGCCAAAAAAGCAGCAAGTTCTTTAGGTGCTTCAATTTTGAGAAGCCAAGAGCCGTAGGCATCTTTTGCCACGGGAGCAAAGTGCACTACTTTTCCAATGCCATCGACATGCCCGCTGACCAAGTGACCGCCTAGACGATCATTGAGACGGAGCGCTTTTTCTAAATTCACAGGACCAAGGGTATCTAAGCCAACTGTCTTATTCAGTGACTCCCGCGAAATATCCAAACTAAAAGTGCTCCCTACTATTTGGGTAGCTGTCATACAGGCGCCCTGAATGGCGATGCTGTCACCCAATACGACATCTTCAAGATAATCTATTGGAGCTTCAATTTCCAAGCGCAGTCCATCACCCGCAGGGCTTGCCCTCTTAATCGTGCCAACAGCAGTAATGATTCCAGTAAACATAGGAGGATTTTATTCCTTTAGCCGAACCAATTTAGTGCTCGGACTTCATGAGGCGTAAACGCATATCCGGGCCAAACATAGCCTGGTCGATAACTTGCCAATCTTGCCGAGTATCTAGAGTCGTTAAAGGCAAGGTATTGGCCATGCCAATACCATCCCCCATCAAAAAGGGCGCGTAATATAACAAGAGCTCATCGACACAGTCTTCTCTGAGTAATGACCCATTTAATTTAAAGCCAGCCTCAACCTGGATCTCGTTCATTTCTCGCTCTTGCGCAAGATAAGAAAATAATTTTGGTAAGTCGACTTTGCCATGAGGGTTTGGCAAAGCTAGCACCTCAATGCCACGAGCTATATATGCCTTGGCAGCGCGCTCTTTTTCTGAAGTGTCCAAGGCTCCACAAACTAAAATAGCGCCAGATTGATGGAGATTTTTAAAAACCTTGGCATCGACAGGAGTTTCCAGTTTCGAATCCACAATCACCTTCCAAGGCTGCCGCTCAGTATTTACATCGCGCACATTTAAAGTAGGATCATCTGCTTTGACGGTGCCCACTCCCGTCAGAATGGCACAGGCTTGAGCGCGCCAATGGTGTCCGTCTGCACGAGCCGCTGGTCCAGTAATCCACTGACTAGTGCCATTCGCTAGGGCCGTTTTACCATCTAGACTTGCGGCAATCTTCAGGCGCACCCAAGGTAAACCTTGAGTCATTCTAGTAATGAAACCCCGATTCATAGCCTCAGCTTCAGCCTGAAGCAAACCACAGCGCACCTCAATGCCAGCTGCTCTTAACTCCTCCAAGCCTTTGCCTGCCACTAAGGGATTGGGATCAGACATTGCAACAAGCACCAGGGCCGGTTTTGCTGCAATGAGGGCTTGAACACAGGGAGGCGTTCTGCCGGTATGACTGCAAGGCTCTAAAGTCACATAGACCGTTGATCCAACTGGACTGAGGTCCTTGGCACGCACATCTGCTAAAGCCTGAACTTCGGCATGAGGGCCTCCGACCTGCTGAGTATGGCCCCGCCCTATCACCTGACCATCTTTCACCACTACACAACCTACGCGAGGATTGGGGTTGGATAAATAAAGAGATTTAGCAGCCTCAGCTAAAGCCTGGCTCATGAATTCATGGTCTAAAGCGGTATACATAACCGTATTAAAACCGATTACGGGAATGGAGTCTCAATTCAGGGGTTTATCTGCAGGATTTACTGTCGATTTGGGGATTGCAGATGCGCCAACGGCCACCACTACCCAGAATCAAGTGACGCTCTATATCCTGATTCTTTATATGCCCCAAAACCAAACGATTGGCGACAAAACCGCCATGCTGGGTTTTGGCTGCACCGGCAGCATTAAATAAGATCCCACGTTGATTAGAGTTGGGGCCGCTAAATTGTTTACCGCCATGCTTCACAAAAACCGGAGCAATTTTTTTGTGCATGAGCCATACCTTTTCAGCGCAAGGTTTTTTGGCGCAAGCGGTTTTAACCTCCCAACCACTATTCCAGTCATTGTCAAAGCGTGGGGCAAGATAAACGACCTCCCCCAAGTGCAAAGCCTGATGACGCGCAAAATGGGCATGCGCAATAAAACCTCTCGCTAGTGTATCGATCTCCCGATTCGCCACTTGATGACGTAGCGCTGGCATGGTGATTGTTGCCAAAATCGCCACAATCAAAATGACCGCCATTAATTCTAGTAAGCTAGCACCAGTATCTTTAGTCATCAATCTTTAAATACCTGACGCCAACTCAAGCGGGTCGATTTGCCAGATGCCTCATCTAGATGAACAACTAGCTCTAAGCTTACGCGCCCCGATGTTGAAATCTTCCATAAGCGCCTGCCGACTGATTGCACCAGGCAACTACCTGATGGCAAGGTTGAGATATTTGAGAGGTTTCGCTCGCAATCCAAAAGCATTTCTTCTGCCGCTCTAAATTCTGCTTGGGCTGATTTCATGGTTTGGGTAGCCATCAACTCACTAGCCGTCATCTGCTGTAGATAGGCGACTAGGGATGCCATCAGCAACAATAAAGATATGACCCAGGCAATAATCAATGGAGATTGCGACTCGCGTAGACACGACTGAACTCTGCGGTTGATTTCCCCAAATCCATCCGAATGGTGGCCTTGAATAATTTCTGTGCCGAGGCCTTCTCAGCGCTCGAGAAGATTTCTTCGATCTGGAGCTGATGAACGCCATTCATCAGCGTTGTATTTTGCAAGCGTCCATGTCGATCCAATGATTGACACATTAATGACCCGCCATTTACCCGCACGCCTTTAGCAACCCCAGCTTGGCGTTCCACAAAAAATCCTTGGTGTGCTAAACCATTTTTACTACGATCTGCGGTGAGGGTATTTCCAATGCAGTCAAAATCTAGGCCGTCAGAGATCTCGTGCTTGATCAAAAGAGTATCTGATCGATTCAATCCAGTCCCTTGTTGAATTTCTAGTACTTCTTTTTTCACTGTCCTCGTATTTTGCTGATGCATGCCTTTCGCCTTGGTATAACCGGCCATCCGAATCGCTCTGCCCATTAATTCAAGCGCACGATCCGCTTCAGCAGCAGCCAACTGCAATTGCTCGAGTTGAACCTGTTTGACCAACATATCACCGCTCACCTTTAGAAGTGGGCCGACGAGAAGGAGGCAGAGCGCCATTCCCACGAGACATTCGAGCAAGTTCACCAACACCCCCTTTTTTTAGTATGTGCTTTTCGTGTTCATCCGCTTCCAGTCTGATTTGCCTGCGCTGCTCTTGGGTCTTGCCATAACGCAGCACTAAACCCTGATAGGATTCAAATGCAGCGACTCCCAACCCAGCAATCAAACTCATCGCCACCAAAGCCTCGAGTAGAACAAAGCCCTTGGCATTTGGGGTGGTCAAAAATCGAGACATTCCGCATCTTCCCAGTAAGCATCTAGACTAAACACCCAAAAAAAGATCTGTATCCGTCAGAAAGATCGGATATTGGACCATCAGATCCCCACAAAGGGCTCCTCGGCTTAAAATAGGAGGCTATGTCAAATAAACTTGCTCCCACCCAAGAAATCATTGCCGAGCTTCGCGCTGGCAAGATGGTGATCTTGGTTGATGAAGAAGATCGTGAGAATGAAGGTGACCTTGTGATCGCTGCGGATCACGTCAGCCCCGATGCGATTAATTTCATGGCAAAACATGGTCGCGGCTTAATTTGCCTAACTCTGACTCGTGAACGTTGCCAGCAACTCAATTTACCCCTCATGGTGCGCGATAACGGGACTTCCATGGGCACCAATTTCACGGTTTCCATTGAAGCAGCAAGTGGCGTCACTACTGGCATTTCTGCCGCTGATCGCGCTCATACTATTTCAGTTGCAGTAGCCAAAAATGCAAAGCCGAATGATTTAGTTCAACCAGGACATATCTTCCCGTTAATGGCTCAGCCAGGTGGCGTGCTCATTCGCTCTGGTCACACTGAAGCTGGCTGTGATTTGGCTGCGCTTGCGGGCTGCTCACCTACCTCAGTCATTTGTGAAATCATGAAAGATGACGGAACGATGGCGCGTTTGCCAGACTTGATGGAATTTGCAAAAGAACATCAACTCAAGATTGGCAGTATTGCTGACCTCATTCAATATCGCAGCCAACACGAAAGTATTGTGGTTCGTGAAGGCGAGAGGGAATTTGCCACACCGTGGGGTAATTTTCAGGGCATCATCTATCGCGATACTCCTAGTTCATGCATTCATATTGCACTGGTTAAAGGCAAGCCAACTGAGAATCAAGAAACCCTCGTGCGGGTTCATGAGCCCCTGACGGTCTTAGATTTTTTAGAAGCTAAAACCAGTACGCATTCTTGGCCTCTGGCTCAAGCCTTACAAGAAATAGCCAAAGCCTCCACGGGGGTAGCGGTATTGCTGAATGCTTCAGGTGTTGCCGCCCCAGGTGATGCAGATTGGTTAGCACAGTTTCAAAAACTGAATGGAGCGAACGATCAGCAATCCGCGCAGCCCTTGGCACGTAAAACAGACTTTCGAAGCTATGGCATTGGCGCCCAGATTCTCAAAGACCTCGGGGTTGGCAAAATGCGCTTGTTAGCAAATCCAGCCCCCACCCCCAGCCTGTCAGGCTATAAATTAGAAGTGACTGGCTATCTACCCTTCACCCCATCAAAATAATTGGTTCACTAAAATATTCATCATGAGCGATCAAGCTAGCAACCTAAACAATAATGGCGTCGGTATTCTAGCGGCAGACCTTACCGGACAAGATTTCCGGATTGGTATTGTTCAAGCTAGATTTAATGAAGAGCATTGCACTGCCCTTAGCAATGCATGCATTCAAGAATTAATCAAGCTCGGAGTTGCTCAAGAAGATATTCGACTGGTTACCGTTCCTGGCGCACTAGAAATTCCGTTTGCTTTACAAAAATTGGCTCAGACTGGCGAGTTTGATGGTCTGGTTGCACTTGGTGCTGTCATTCGAGGTGAGACCTATCACTTCGAATTGGTCTCTAACGAATCGGCTGCTGGCATTACGCGTGTTGCCATGGATACGGGGCTACCGATTGCCAATGGCGTACTAACCTGCGATACCGATGCACAGGCGCAGGCTCGTGTAGAGATCAAGGGCGCCGACTGCGCTCGTGCAGTAGTTGAGATGGCCAACCTTGCCTTGGCACTCCTGCCAGATCTTGATATTGAGATCAACCCTAATACCTAAACAGTAAAGTCAAAACAATCTATTCATGACCAAGAACGCTAGCGCCCCGCATACCGATAAATCTTCGGGTAAAAGTGCCGCCCCAAAACGGGCGCTTACGCCACGTCGTCGTGCTCGTGAATACGCTCTCCAGGGCATCTATCAATGGTTGGTCATGCGTCGTGCTGGCAGCTTACCAAATGCTGCCCAGATTGCAAAGCAACTGGCTGAAGATCCTGCATTTGCCCGCTGCAAACTCGACCTATTTCAAGGCATTTTTACTGGCGTGATTGAGCGTGCAGATGAACTCGATAGTCTCATCACGCCAGCATTGGATCGTCCTAGTAATGAACTATCCCCCGTTGAACATGCTGCCCTACTAATTGGCACCTACGAGCTGTCGGCTGACCTATCCGTTCCCTATAAGGTGGCCATCAACGAGGCTGTAGAACTCGCTAAAACTTTTGGTGGCACAGATGGTCATAAATACGTCAATGGCGTATTAGACCTGTTAGCCCAATCCCTCCGCAGCACTGAAATCAACGCCGCATAAACGGTTTAAAGTGTGCAAACTCCTTGCCTAGGGGATAAAATCATTTTGAGTTATTCAGAACAAGGTCACTGCCATGCAAATAATTGATATTCGCCCATTATTAAAAGATCCCAGCCTTTTTAAAGAAGATGGTTTTATTGATGGTCAGTGGCTTAAAGCAGCTCATGGTGCAAGCTTTGCCGTAAATAATCCCGCTACGAATGAAACCATTGCGCAAGTTGCTAATCTAGGTCCGGCTGAAGCCGAGCAGGCGATTCAAGCTGCGGCGCAAGCTTTACCCGAATGGCGCAGCAAAACAGGCAAAGAACGCGCCAATATCATGCGTAAATGGTTTGATCTGATCATCCAAAACACCGCGGACCTCGCTGTCTTAATGACCTTGGAGCAAGGAAAGCCCCTTGCAGAATCTTCTGGTGAAGTCACTTATGGCGCCTCCTTTATCGAATGGTTTGCCGAAGAAGCCAAGCGAGTTTGTGGTGATATTCCCCAGACCACTTGGGGAGATAAACGGGTGATGGTTTTAAAACAGCCCATCGGAGTATGTGCAGCGATTACACCCTGGAACTTTCCGAACGCTATGATCACACGCAAAATTGCACCAGCTATGGCAGCAGGCTGCACTATTGTGATTAAGCCAGCCGAACAAACTCCTTTGTCTGCTCTAGCGCTGGCTGAACTCGCGATACGCGCAGGAATCCCGAAGGGAGTGATCAATATCCTCACTGCCGATGCAGATCACTCGATTGCGATTGGCAAAACCTTATGTGAATCATCCACAGTTCGCCATATCTCTTTCACTGGATCTACCGAGGTTGGTCGCATCTTAATGGCACAAAGTGCCCCTACAGTCAAAAAGCTGGCTCTAGAATTAGGCGGTCATGCACCCTTTATTGTTTTTGAAGATGCTGACATTGATGCTGCCGTTGCTGGAGCAATCATTTCTAAATACCGCAACTCTGGTCAAACCTGTGTTTGCGCCAATCGGATTTACGTTCACACCAAAGTACACGACCTCTTTGTAGAAAAATTCTCCAAAGCAGTGCAAGCGCTCAAAGTGGGTAATGGTCTTGAAAGTGGCATTTCTCAAGGTCCTTTAATTGACCAAGCTGCCCTAGAAAAAGTAGAGCGGCATGTTGCTGATGCGCTCGCCAAAGGGGCGAAACTGGTCATTGGCGGTAAGCGCTCGGCCCAAGGCGGCACTT